>JARGFI010000059.1 GCA_029210745.1 Desulfuromonadales bacterium | reverse complement strand
CAGGCCATCTTCTGTCTGGGGAACTGCGATCAGGTGAACATGGTTCGGCATCAGACACCATGCCCAGATATCGACATCATGCTTGCGGCACCATTCAGCCATCAGATCGATATAGGCGAGGTAGTCTTCGTCATTGAAAAAGACTTGCTGACGACGATTGCCGCGTTGGGTGATGTGGTGAGGGTAGCCGGGAACGACTACTCGTGCGATTCTAGCCATGCGCTACACTAGCAAACTCGAAAAAGAAATGAAAGATAAATATACTGTCCCCGGAACTCCCGGAACTCCCGGAACTCCCGGGGGTAGAGCTGGGGTGTGCCAGGAGTTGAGCCCCTTTTTACTTGACCCTTTTTACTTTTTATGGCCCTTCTGACGAGAGATTGCGGCTACCGGGCAAATTGTTCAGTCTTCAGGACGTTTTTCAAGGTTTTGAGATGGAATGAAGCAGTTCAAAGACCGTTTCAAAAGGAAAAAGGACACTCTGTGATTAAATTTCGTTTGTCACCCTATAGTGTGCTTTTGATTGCGGCGATTCTGAGTTGTGTGAGCCTGTTTTCCTCTGGCTGGCTGGCAACCCGCCAGCCTTGGCTGGGACTCACTTTGCAGGCGCAGGAGACAGTGACCGGGGTCTTGGTCACAAAAATTCACCCCAACAGCCCCGCCGACTTGATCCTGTCTCCAAATGACGTAATTTATTCAATCGCCTCGAACGCCGGAAACTCCTTGACGCTTCAGGGATCCGATCTGATAGAAGATCCCGATGTCTTTCCGACCTTCGCTGCTTATCATACCTTTTTAGAGAGACAATCGACATTCGCCGACTTTCTGCGGGAACCTGTGGTGATTTTGACACTGGAAGATGGACGCGAGGTGCGTCTCCAACCTGCCGGATCCAGACCTGTCCGTTCGTTGCCAGCCAAGTTCTGGTTTCTCAATACCATCGGGATGATCTCCTGTCTGCTCGGGGTCGGGATTTTTTCGGTGCGATTGAATCTGCACGCCGCGCAGGTCTACGCAATTGCCGGGATCGGTCTGCTTGTCAGTACCATGGCTATGGCTGTTATTGCGTCGCGTGAGCTCGCGTTTGAACCCGGATTTATGCTGCAATTGCGCACCCTGTACCATGTCGGAAACAATATTTACGCCCTCTTTGCCATTTTTCTTCTGGCACTCTACCCTTCTCGGCTGAAATCCCTGTTTTTACCCTGGTTTGTCGCCCTGCTGATGCTGTTCTTTCTGGGGAATGAATTTTTCGAATGGGCCGATCTGCCGGGAAATACAACCCTGATCCAGGCACCGATCTATATGGCGATCGCCATAATAATCGGTTTTTTGCAGTGGCTGAATTCCAGGCCGCGGGCCATCGACCAGGCGGCGTTTAAATGGTTTCTGCTGGCGTTTCTGATTCCGACCGGGCTGGGCTGTTTTCTTTACTTCGGACTCCTGCTGATTAGCGGACGTGCGGTATTTTCGGTCAGTGTCGGCCTGGGGTGTTTTCTGTTCATGCACGTCAGCCTGGCGTTGGGAATCATGAAATACCGTCTATTTGATATTGATCGCTGGTGGTTTCAAATCTGGCTCTGGTTTTTTGCCGGGGTCTCGGTGCTGGTTGTCGATAGTCTTCTGGTGTTTTGCATGAATCTCGGCAGCGGTCTGGCCCTCTCTTTCTCTTTGTTATTCGTCGGATGGGTCTATTTTCCGGTGCGCCAGTCGGTCATGGGGCGGGTTTACCCGAAACACCGGAAGAGATTTGAACAGTATCTGCCGATTCTGGTTGCCGGTATTGTTGGACAGCAAAAACATGGCGATCTCCTTTGGGAATTCGTATTGGCTGAGATCTTTAACCCGTTTTCACAAAAGTTGATTCCTGAGAATATTCCCGCACCGAAAATTCTGCAATATGGCCAGATCCTGCAAGTGCCAGGGATCAGCGGTGTTGGGGCGATTGAACTGACCTTCCCGGAGAAAGGTCGCCGGCTTTTTTCTTCCATGGATGTCCGACTGGTAGAAGAACTGCACAAGATATCGAGCCTGACGGAGAGTCGACTCGCCGCCCACACGCGTGGAACTCGGGAAGAGCGCGAACGGATTCTGCGCGATCTGCATGACGATATCGGCGGAAGGCTGTTGTCTCTGGCGCAAACGGCATCGAGTCAGCAGACCGCTCAGCTTGCCCGCGAAGCCCTGACCGCATTGCGCGAGATTGTCTACAGTCTCGATCCGCAAGTGAGCATTACGCTTGACGAGGCTCTGGCAAAATGGCGGCAGAATCTCCATGATCGTTGCGATTCTGCCGGGGTGTTTTTCGATTGGCAGATTCGTTTACGCGACAACAATTATCTGCTGACTCCGCGCCAACTGACCAATCTATCCAGAATTCTGTCGGAAGCGTTGACCAACGCCTTTAAGCATGCCGATCTTGATCATCTCCGGGTCACCTGGTCCCTTGAGAATCGAGAGCTCAGAGTGAGCATTTGTAACAATGGAGTAAAATCTGATCTCGAAAAATTCATTTTCGGCAAAGGACTGAAGAATATGCAGAGAAGGATCTCTGATTTGGGCGGAACCCTCCAACACTTCTGCTCCCCGGAAGAGCACTCTTTTGAACTGCAGTTCTCGTTGCCTCTTTCTGCTGAAACGTGATGGCGGCGCAAAAAGAATCAACAACAAAGCAATGGTGCAGAAGGTGAAAATTGATATGAAATCGGTACTTATTGTAGAAGACCATGATGACACGCGCACCTGGTGGCGGAAACATATTTCCGAAGCTTTTCCCGAGGCACAAGCTCAGACTGCGGCAACCCTTGAGGAAGCGCGTGAACATCTTAAAAATGGCCGTTTTGCATTGGCACTGGTCGATATTAACCTGCCGGACGGTTCGGGGATCGATCTGGTCAGGGAGCTCACTGTCGCCCATGCCGAGACTTACTGTGTCATCACGACGATCTTCGACGACGATACCCATATTTTTTCGGCTCTGCAGGCTGGCGCTAAAGGCTACCTGATCAAAGAACAGCCGCTGGATCAGCAGATTGAACAGTTGCGTGCGGTCATTCTGGGTCAACCACCCCTCTCGCCGGGCATTGCCCGACGCATCCTTGCCCATTTTTCTCGCCAGATGCAGCATTTGCAAGATACTGAAGCACTCACACCACGTGAAAACGATGTCCTGCAACTGATCGCCAAAGGGTTTTCGCGCCCGGAAGTCGCCAGACTCCTCGGCCTGACCACCAATACCGTTGCCAGTTACACCAAAATCATTTATCAGAAATTGAACGTCTCCAGCCGGGCTGAAGCAGTCTATGAGGGGCTTCGCCTCGGGCTCATCGACCCCTACTGTTAAAATCTTTCTCCATAATCTGATCTGAACGTTCTCCCCCCCCCAATCAGGGGTGTTTCATGTTTATGAAACACCCTATCGTCATGCAAAATTGCGCAGTTTTTTTAACAAATTATTTCTATGGAGGATGAAGATGGAAAAGTCAATTTACCTGCTGGCGTTCGTGATGACGGTTGCCTGGTCGTCTGCCACATTTGCCGAACCGGTTGCTCCTCTGGCGACGCCAAACGCTTATGGAAAACAGTCATTTGCGGTAGAAGGCAAAACAATCGCCGATGTTGAAAAAGAACTCCCCTCCAAGGAGATGGTCGACATCCCCGCTTATCCAGGTTCTTTATTCGCAATGGGGTCAGAAGCAAACGGCGAATTAAGTTCTGTTCAACTTATCTCCACGGCCAGCCCTGCAGAGGTAATCGCCTGGTACAAAAAAACGCTCGGAAAAGATTGGCAATATTCTCCGAATCTGGCGATCAAGGAGGCCGGGCAGGTGGGGGTCTTTGTCAATACGCACAAGAAGAACATTTCCGCAATGGATGCACTGAAGCATCGGCAGCTGAGTGTGTCCAAGGTTGAAAAGCCTGGGGATACAGGTTTCATCGAGATGATGTTCGATGTGACCGGGATCAGGTCGATGATCGTCATGACCTTGAAACCGATGATGTAGGGAGCTGATGAAACGGAACAGAGGGCCAAATGAGCATTTTCAGAGCTGGAATAATAATTTTTTTAGGATTTATCGCGGGACTTCTGATGACAATAACAGTTGTGGCCGCTCCTGTCGGCTGGCAGAAGACTGCTCCAAACTCGAGTTCAGGGACGAAAAATGCCGTCATGCCGGCCCGGCAGAAATCTGAACTTCAATGCCCGAAAGCTTACCTGGGTATTAACGGAAGTCTTCTGCCGACTTATTGGGAGACGACCAATGTCGGGGCACCCGCTACTCTGGTCAAATCCCAGGTTCAGGGAGAGTACCTCTATTGTGTCTACCGGGTCTCAACCTCGGGGACGGTGACCAATGCCAGTGTTCGACGGCTTTTACCTGAAACTTATCGTTGCGTCACTGACGGCGCAGGTCGATTTGAGTGCCGTTAGTTCAAGGGTAAAAACGCTGACGCTGCTGGCCTGTGCCAGGAAAATTTATTGACAGCGAAGGAGAACAATATGCCTGATCACAACAAAAGTTCTGATCTTCAAAGCATGGCGCAGAAGATGAACGGTCTTCTGAATTCGGTGGCAGCCGATATGCTCGCCATCATTATCAAACCGGCACATTTTTTCAAAAATATGCCCAAAACCGGGGGTTTTGCGCCACCTTTGCTTTTTATGATGATTATGGCCCTGCTCACTGCCGTTGTCATCGCCGTACTCGGCCTTATCGGTGCCGGTTACGGTTCAATGATGATCATGGGCTTTATGGGGATTGTCATTTTGCCGGTTATGGTCGCAATTTTTGGTTTTGTCGGTGCTGCCATCTTATTTGTCATCTGGAAGATAATGGGCTCGGATGAGAGTTATGAAACGGCCTATCGCTGCATCGCCTATTCGTATGCCTATGCCCCATTGGCCGCACTTTTAAGTATCATTCCCTACCTCGGTACGGTGGTCGGAGCTCTCTGGCCCATGGCATTGATGGCTCTGGCATCTATCCATGTTCATCATCGCAAGCAGAATCTTTCCTGGGCCGTTTTCGGTATATTCGGATTGATTCTGGCCCTCTCCTCTTTGGGGATGGAGGCGGCAGGGGGCAAAATGCAAGAGAGTGCTGCTTCCTGGCAGCAGCAGTTTGACAATAACGAAAGAACCCCTGAAGAAGCGGGCAAAGCTGTGGGCGAATTTTTAAAGGGATTGCAAAACTCACAGAAGGAATAAGACTCGGGTCACGACAGGCAAACGCTATTAACTCGCCGTTCTATTTAAATAAGAGGACTGATATGAAACGACAGATATGCACCCCGCGGAAGAATCTGGCAATTGTTGCTTTTCTCGCTCTTTTGATTCCTGGATGCCTCCAATCTAATCCGGAGGTGGATCATTCCTATACATCACGCCGGCTGGAGAGCATGCCAGCGCAGGCCGGACCGAAGAAAACCGTGACAATTTACCAATTTGAAAGCTCGGTTCCGGAAATATCCGCAAACGCGGCAACCGATATGTTCACGACCGCTCTGATCAAATCGCATTCTTTTCTGGTGCTGGAACGGCAACGGCTTGAAGAGAGTGTTTATCGTGAAAAACAGCTGAATCAACAGGGGATGACGACGGGCGACGCCGCCCAGCACCAATTGACCGGGGCTGAATACATCTTTGTCGGCACCGTCTCAGAAGCCAATGCAACGGCCAGTCGAACCGGTGTTGCCGGGTCATACAGAGGTCTGGGCGTTGAAACAAGCGGCGAAAAAGGGGAGATCGGCCTGGATGTCCGGATTCTTGATGCCAGAACCGGGGCGGTCATTGATGCGGTCAATACTCGTAAAAAGGTTTCCGAGGGTGGCGTCTCCGTTTCCGGCATCGGGTCGTTTATGCGCTCAGTGACCGGCAAAAAAATTAAAGGCGCTGACGCGGGCGTGGCTCACGACCAGAAAGAAGGGATCGATAAAGCCTTGCGGGCTTGCATCGAGGAAGCGATCCATGAAATTGCCGCCAGATATGGTCGTTTATAATAAAGCTTGCGCCCATAGAAAAATGAGGCAGTCATGAATTCTGTAAAATTCTGCATTTATGCAGCACTTATGGCCTTTTTGCTGCTACATGGAGCGACAACCGGTACGGATGCCTCTGGCTGGTCAGTCTATGACATGCCTACGGGAGAACGGAATCGAAATCAATTTTTTACAGGATATCCGAGATCGGCCGAAGGGTTGGCACGCGACGGCATGTGGCAGTCTATCCATGTCGCACATGTCATTCCGGGGCAGTCCTACCGGCTCGGATTGCGGCTACGTTCCGATCACGCCCAAAAAATATCAGTCAGCCTGTTTGATCGTTGGCCATATGCTGAAGGCGCCCGCCCGATTCTCCTTTCAACCGGAGGTGCCCTGCGTGATCAGCAGGGAGAGCAAGAGTTTCAATGGTGGGTTTCAATCGACAAGGAGAGTGTCGGCTCTTTGTTGTACGTAAAAGTCGGAATAGAGCCGGGGCTTGATCCGTACTTTTCCGACTTGAAATATCAGATTTTTATCGTCGATTCGCCCCGCTCGCCGGTGAACAGCGTGGGGCGTGGAGTTATTTATCATCGCGGCCCGACCGATTTGAAACTTCAGGAAAACATTCCATCGGCCGCATTCGTCTATCAGCTCCCCTCATCCAGAGTGTCTGACGGGCGTGTAGACAATACCGCCTATCAACGCGAGAGATGGCGTCCAGAGAATAATTTGATCAAGAACGGTGATTTTTTACACGGTTTGGCGAATTGGCAATTGCGGCCTGCAAAGGGTGAAGGGATAGGAGTGTTCGACGGCAAACTGCGCATCTGGAGCCGGGATGCAGCCAAGACATCGGGCGTTGTTCAGCAGCTCGATATCGATGTCAGCACCAATGATACTTTGGAGCTGAAAATCAATCTGATGATCGAATCACAAACTGAATCATTTCAGGCAGAGGGATCGTCTCCGCTGACCTTGTCAATCTGCTACGAAGACAGCCAGACAGGGGTCCATTGCGGTAAGTCGGCTTTCGTGAAGAACTTTGTTGTTGGTTTCGATGAAACCAGACCGTCTTTTCCTGACGTTGTTGCGGTCCAGCCGAAGAGATGGCTGCGCTACTCATTCGACTTGAAAGAATTGAAGCCGGAACCAAGGCGGCTTATCAGTGTTGAGCTTTCAGGGAGTGGTGCGCCTGAGCGAGAGGTTTGGGTGCAAAACGTAAAAATTTCGCAGTAAAGGAGGCACAGATGAAATCATTAACTCGAATTATTATCTCGTCGATTTTCGTATCGGCACTGGCTGCTGGATTGCAAACACCGGCACAAGCAGCAAAAGCCACTTTCAGGGCCGGAGTTACACCGTCTTCCCTCCCTCTCACGGTCAATGCGCAGGGAGGAATTACAGGAGCCAGATCCGCAACGGTTGATGTCCATCGGACACAGAATGGCTCCAGCTTTGCTTGTAACAAGATTCAAACAGTCGAAGTTATTAAGGGAACGGATCCCCTCCCTCTTGACGCAACCCAAACCCTGACAAGGTTCGCCGGATTTCCGGATCGTAAAGGCCGATGCTACTTCGATATCAATCTGACTGTTCAACCCTTCACTGATGACGAAATACGAGGTGTCTGCAACGCGGCTTCGGGAAGCACCCAGACGCTGAGAATGGACGGCCTGGTGACGGCCTGGAATCAACCTCCCAACTACATCGATTATCTTCGGGATATGCGGTCTAAAGGTGGAATGGGAGGATACGATCCGAAGAATCGAGCCCGGATCCAGTTCGTCGCCCAAGTTCAGTGTGCAAATCCCCCTGCAGGGGGAAGCGATGTTCCGCCGCCAACCGTCTTCAACATGCAGGGCTGGTGGAAACTATCTACGGGCATCCCCAGCCGTGATGGCGCCTGGAAGTTCATGAAGACCCAACTGACACAGGCTCAAGGCAAGTTCTCGACCAGCGGTCCGTCAACGATGCGCAATGGGCAGCTTATCCAGGGGGATGGTCGCGGCAACGCGACACTGAATGCGAATCAGCAATTTTCCTGGTCCTTCAGCGATCGGGTCACCTGCTCCGGCAAGATCAACAACACGAATTCTATTATTGTGGGCACCTGCAGACCAGTGGCCCCCAATGCTCAAAGGTATTCCTTCACGCTTGAAAAGGTTAATGGCCCGGTTGATACCGGCGTACAGTCCCCGGTGACCAATCCGAGAACAACCCCGAATGGCGTGAAACCAATACCAGAACCCCAAAAACCAGGGGACACGTTTACCCCCCGGCCTCCACTGCCTCCGAAGCCCAGGTGGTAATTGATTCAACCTCAGCACTGATCAAGGAGACGTCATGCTACTTCGCATTGCTCGCATCGCTGTACTGATTTTTTCCGGGCTCTCGTTCGCGTCGGTGGCTTTTGCCGGAGCTCTTGACCGTGGCCCGATGCAGGAGCGTTACAACCCCACAGCGCAGCAGATGCTGCGGGTGCCGGGCGTTATCGGCCTGTATGAACAGGATGCTCTGGCGTACCTCCAGCAAGCCGGGGTTGCTCCTGAAGTCAAGTATGTCAGGGCTGAACGGGAGGATCTTGTCGGCAAGGAAGGGACGGTGACCAATCAGGACCCGGGTGCTGGCGGCGTCTCCATGCTCGGCTCCAGCGTCACGATCACAGTTTACTGGCCTCCCTCCATGGGGATTGAACCGGGAGAAACTTACGACACCGGGCAGTACGGGAATGACGTCGGCCAATGGGGTGAACAACCGATGCAAGCGGTCCCTTACGAGGAGCCGGAGCCGCAGTGGGGTGATAGTGGGCAGAATAATGGTGACTGGATGCCGACGCCGCAGGAGACGGTGACGCCGGTTAGAGGTCAGCGATCCAACGGTCCGGCTCCGGTTGTTGCGACGCCGGTGGAGCCGACAGCCACCCGGGCCGAACAACAGCCATCAACGCCGCCGCCTGTAACCATGACACCGGTGCAGCAGACGGTGACGCCGGTTTCCATGACACCCTCAGGCGGGAATAGTGAAACGGAAACTGCGGCGCCTGCCGAGACACCAATAGAAGACGGCTCATGTCGGTCCTGGTACGCAATTGCAGTCGATATCACGGCAGAAGCGCAGAGAATCGCTAAAGAGCTGGGCTGCGCAGCGGTTCAGCCACCCGCTATGTGGCAGGCATGTATCAAGCATATTGACAAGATCGGCAAGTGGAACGCGTATAATCTTCAACTCAAGAAGCGTTGGAATCGCCTGGTTAAAAAAACCAGCTGGGCGGCGATCGGGCCGAGAGATTTGACGTTTGGAAAAACGCACAACGGAAGGATTATAGGCACGACAGGGCGTATGTTTATAACGCCCGTACCGATTCTGGATGAGACTATTAAAATTAAACTGAACAAAAAGGCTGGCAAGTCCAGAACTTCCGTTACCGTTTGCAGTTATATGCCAGGCGGCGACCGAATCAATGAATGGAATTTTGAGAGTCCAGGTGGCAATGATAATAAAGGCCAATCTTGGGAAAAAGATCTGACCGGCATGGAGGGGAAATTGTTGTCAATTCATCTTGATGGTAAATCGGTGGCTGATACATTCCAATATTCGATTTTTCTAGAGTAAACCTAGATGGGAAAAAAGTGATATGTGCACAGATGGGGCCCTGCTATCGATAATATTTTGTCAGGCCTGAAAGGGGGGCAGGGGTAAAATATTCCCTTTCACCTTGATTTGAAGCCTCTATTTTCAATAAAGGTTATTGGCGAATATCCAGGATTTACTTTAGTAAAAAAATTCAATACTCGAAAAAAGGAGTTAATCATGAAAACTAAAAAATCATATTTAACAAAAAAAATTATTTTTACATCCATCTTCGTCCTCTTTTTTTGTGGAATTGCATTCGGGAAAGCTCCGCTCCGGCCAAAAATCGAGACTATGAAACCGGCAGGCGGCACTTATACGTGTGACCCGGTAGAAAAAATTTGCACATGCAACCCAGGCAAAGGGTGTGAGGAAATGGCAAAAGATGGGGTTTGTGATGGGAATACTTATTGCTCCCCAGAGGGCCCTTGCGGTTGCTATACGAAGATATTTGATCCGGTCCCTTTGAATCGGGCACCTGGAAAATTTCCAAGAAGTCCCTATTCAGGAGTAGCGCAATGATTAAAATCGAACTGAAAAATCTGGAAATCGACTAACAGGGCGATTCCTTGTTTGAAGTGCCTGAGGATTACAACAAGTTCGCAATGCCAATGGGCATGCCCTATAAGCGTAGATAATATCGGCCTGACATCGGATCAATGAAGAGAAAATCAATCATCAGGAGAGATTTCAATGGACTCTAAAATAATAATTATCGGCATAAGCATCCTTTTCCTATTGGCCCCCGGGATATCGCCTCCCGCTATGGGAGAAGAAAATCCAGGGAAGCTGCCTCCGAAGGTACAGAAGTATAAGAGCGGCGATGTAGTCGAGGATTATGCCTGGAGGGTCTTGAATCTTTACACAAAAGATGATCCGGATAAAGTTGCCGATTTTTATCGCAAGACACTGGGTATGGATCCGATCAGTGGCCGCACATTTTATCTTGGAGAAGATGTTTTAAACCTCAGCCGGCCCAGTGAAGCGGATGAGACGGTGTATCTGACGGTTTCTGCGGCTGCAGAGCGAGAAAGAGGAGATCTCACTGAGGCAAAACTTTTTGGAACTATGCAGGGCGAAATGCAGAAAAACAAGATGCTCGGTTCCCCGAAGCATTCAGATCGGGAGTACCAACAGGTTCAACAGAAATATGCCCATCTGGTCAAGAGCTGGTACCCTGATTTCGATGTAAAGGAGAAACTTGATAAATGCAGTAATGAAAAAGAACGCAATATTGATGCTATCGAGGATAGCAATCAGTACTCCGAGCAGGATGAAGATGAAGCTGCTGCAAGAATTCAGCAACTTATAGCGCAGGGCAGGTATGAAGAAGCAATGCAAATCGCAAAATCTATCGCCGGTGAAGGAAGAAGGGTAGGCGAAGAAGTGCAACAAGAGAATATGAAAGACTACTGGGATTACTGGCTTGAATGCCTTGATGAGATCGACAGACATGCCTACCCGACACAAATAGCAATCGGACTGGTTCAGTCTCACTTCAGGGCGGGGACAGGGGCTGAACGGAAACGGGCGGCAAGCAGACTGGCTGGCCAGGAACGCCAAGGTAGCGATCAGGAAGACCAGAGTGAATCATCGAAAGAATCAACCAATCTCAAGGATAAGGGACTCAAGAAACTGAAAGGAATGTTCGGTTTTTGAAAATAATAGAAAGACGTATGTTCGAGGCGTTTATTGGCATCGCTGGTTTATCCAGCCGAAAATGGTGAGAGCGATGAAAAAATACGGGCTCAACCAACTTATGAATGTTCTTCTCGCATCATAAATGTTGAAGATCCGGAGCTCGATAAACTTCATATGCCAACAAAACCCATTTTTCTGAGAACAGACTTAAGGTTCTGAAACGAGAGGGAGACAACATGTTTGATCGAAAGGCTTCGACATCAGTATCGGGGCTGATCCTGGTGATGGTGTTATCGGTTTTGCTAGTGCCCTTTTCGGTTGCCGCAGAGGGCGAAGATCACCCGTTGATGAAACGCTATCCGGGTTCGAAGATCAGTAAGTCATTTATAAAGGATTTCGATGCAGTAGTGATGCCTACGGGCAAGTCGGAGCGTAAGGGGTTTGCCGACAGCATCACTGTCAAGGGGAAGGTGACCGGGATCGTTTATCAGAACCCGAAAAAGAGATCGACTCTCGAAATCTACCAGAACTACGAGCAGGCCATGAAATCAGCCGGGTTTGAGTTTCTCTTTACCTGCGCTGACAAAGAGTGCGGCAAGCCCGGCCCGGAGGATCCGCTGCTGGCTTATCGCTGGGCCTGTTTCGAGCAGCGCCACGTTACGGCCAAGCTGTCCCGAACCGAGGGGGACATTTTCGTCAACCTGCATGTTTGCAAAGGGGCGGATAAAACCTTTGTCGGGATCGTCGAGTCAAAACCGATGGAAGAAGGGCTGGTTAAAATTGACGCCGATGCCCTGGCCAGTGAAATTGATCGAACCGGGCACGCGTCGATCTACGGCATCTACTTCGACACCGACAAGACCGAGGTTAAGCCCGAATCGGAGCAGGCTCTTGGCGAGATCACCAGGCTGTTGAAAAACCGTCTTGATCTTAAGTTGTTCGTTGTTGGTCATACCGACAGCGTCGGCAGCCTCGATTACAACAAGGATCTGTCCATACGGCGTGCTCGCGCGGTCGTAGAGGTTCTGACCGGTAAGTACGGTATTGCCAAGGGTCGTTTGCGCGGCGAAGGGGTCGGTCCACTGGCGCCGGTATCGACAAATTCCAACGAGGGCGGTCGAGCCAAAAACAGACGCGTTGAGCTGGTGAAGCAGTAGGAGGCCCTTTGGATGGCGCTACCCGCTACCTTTCCACGGAAAGTAACATCGCCACCCTGTCTGTTAATCCGACTCTTGCCTGGCAACTCACGCCAAGTCTCTCGCTGGAGGGGGAGGGTGACGGCTGGGTCTACAATTTCGGCCTGCTTCTGAAAAAGGAAAAATGGAGCTTGGCGCTGGCTTACCGGAGCGCCGTCGATGTTCGCGTGAAAGGAGAGGCCGAAATCAGCGGGATCGCGCCGGCTCTGCAACCGGCGTTCGGCGGATCCGACTTGATCGCCCCCCTAATTGGGGGGTGTCTCGTTTCTTCTATTCGTTTTACTTTAACACTAACGATGGGCTTGTTGTTTAATCCGTGTTGGATGACGACGAAATCTGTTCGTGTTTGTCTCGAACAAATTGAGCGTGGCCGAGAAAAATGATGGACAAAGACAAGATATCTGACAGGATACGCAAGGGAATAAAAAAGGAGCTCCC
>JARGFI010000058.1 GCA_029210745.1 Desulfuromonadales bacterium | reverse complement strand
CATGAGCTGTTGTCCAAACAGAAGATCTATCGCCCGCCGGTAACGTTCCTTGAATATGCCGGCATTACCTGATCGCGGCCGGGACTATCTTTTATGCCACGAAGCGTGTACCATGACGAACATCTGTAGCCTCTCCCCCTCCCGCGTTCAAGATATGCCGTTGTCCCTGTTTTGCCGGTTTCCATGAGCAGGCCTGCGGAAAAAAACGAGAAAGAAGGATCATGAAAATTTGTCCTCAATGTGAAGAACAAACCAAAAAAACACGCAATGGAAAACCTCACGAGGACCTGAAACGCGTCGAAGCGCCGCGGATTTTCAAAGGAACAAAACCCCGGGGATACACAGAACAAGACTACTGCTGCCTGGTGTGCGGGGCAAAATTTACGCATAGCACCAACAAGAATGATCTATCCTGGACGCTGTGGCAGGCATGACACTGCTGATTCCATTCGCAGCGCTGCTGTAACGATCCATCCAGGAGTATTCGTCGGTGTCGATTCCGCTCAACAACCCTGCAATAATTGCTCATTGACTGGCGGAGCTGGCCCCATGACACTGCTCCTTGATGACCGGTTTTCAGCCATCTTCACCCGCCTCAACGATTATTTTGGCGATTTGCACTGGTGGCCCGCCGAGAGTCCATTCGAGGTTGCCATCGGGGCGATTCTCACCCAGAATACCGCCTGGCGCAATGTCGAGCTGGCAATCAATAATTTGCGTGACCATGACCTGCTGACCACGTCGGCAATTTCGGGCATGGCGCGCGATGCGCTCGAAGAGCTGATTCGCCCTGCCGGATTTTTCCATCAGAAGGCGGAGTATTTACACCTCTTTGCGCACTATCTGTGCGCCGTTCACCAGGGGCGGATTGAGTCATTGCTGGCGGGGGAGCTTGCAGCGGTCAGAGGCCAGCTGCTCGCCTTTAAAGGGATCGGACCTGAAACCGCTGATTCGATTCTGCTCTATGCCGGGAAACATCCGACATTCGTGGTTGATGCCTATACCCGACGGCTTTTTTCACGTCTGGGATTATTGTCGGGGAGTGAGCGCTATGGATTCATTCGCACGCTCTTCATGGCGCAGCTCGCTGAGGATGTCGAACTTTATGCCGCGTATCACGCGCTGATTGTCGAGATGTGTAAACAGTTTTGTCATAAACGCACTCCAGACTGCGCCCCCTGTCCATTGCGAACGGTGTGCGCCGCCAGCACGGTAACCCTGCCCCTCGACCGGTTCAAATGACCGCTACAACCCGTAGAGCTTCATCTTTTCCCAGAGATTTTTTCGGCTGATTCCGAGCAGGGCCGCCGCTTCGGTTTTGTTGCCGGCGCTTTTCTCAACCGCCCGCAGGATACACTTGCGCTCGGCGGCAGCGACAGTCGCGGCGAGATTGTCCGCTTCGCTGTCACTGTCATCGAGGGTGTTGCGGATCTCTACCGGCAGGTCCCAAAGCTGAATTTTGGGGGCCGGAGCGAGGACCGAGACGCGCTCCAGCAGGTTGCGCAGCTCGCGCACGTTGCCAGGGTAGGGGTACTGTTCCAGTGCCTGGCGCGCCTCCGGCGACAGTTGAAAGGACATCCCCCGTTCGTCACCGAACTCGCGCAGAAAAAAGGTGGCCAACTCAAGAATGTCGCCAGGACGTTGGCGCAGCGGGGGGATTTGAATCGGGATCACCTGCAAGCGGTAATAAAGATCTTGCCGAAAATGGCCCTTTTGTACCTGATCAGCGAGATCTTTCGCTGTGGCACAGATGACCCGTACATCGACAGGGATGGTGTTTCTGCCGCCGACCCGCTCTATTTCCCGTTCCTGAAGGACCCGCAGCAGTTTCACTTGCAGCTCAAGGGGCAGATCACCGATTTCGTCGAGCAGGATAGTGCCCTGATCCGCCAGCTCAAATTTGCCGATGACCGTTTTGTCAGCACCGGTGAAGGCACCTTTTTCGTGGCCGAAAAGTGCGGATTCCATCAGCCCGGCAGGGATTGCGGCGCAATTTACCCGGATGTAGGGTTTGTCGGCCCGGCGGCTCTCATAATGGATGGCGGCAGCTACCAGCTCCTTGCCGGTGCCGCTTTCCCCCTGGATGAGGACCGAGGAGTCCGCCGGAGCGACCTGGCTGATGAGGCTGAGGACTTTCTCCATGGCCGGGCTGGAGCCGATTAGCGGTCGGCGCAGACCGCAACACTGCTCCAGAGAGACACAGCGGGCCTTGATCCTTTGCATTTCGAGCAGGCGATTAATGCGAAAGGTCAGGTCATCAAGGTCAAACGGCTTGAGAATGTAGTCAGCCGCCCCTTTTTTAAGGCAGTTGACGGCGTTGTCGGTGCTGCCGTGGGCGGTCATCATCACCACCTCCGTGCGCGGGGCCACCCTTTTTACCTCGGTCAGCAATCGTTCGCCGTCGATCCCCGGCATGCGGATATCGGAGAGGATCAGCTCATAGTGGTTTTTTCTGACCAGCTCCAAAGCCGTGGTCCCGGTCGCCGCTTCATCAGCCACCCACCCCTGATTGCGCAGGTGATCGAGAACCGTGATGCGCATGATCTCTTCATCTTCAGCGACCAGAATACGTATGGTCATAGCACCATTACTCCTCCCGCGCCAGGGGGACGGTTACAGTAAAAATCGCGCCCCCCGCGGCGCCGTTGCGAACGGTCAGCTCACCATCCATCTGTTTAATCAACGCGTGGGAGACGGAGAGCCCGAGGCCGGTGCCTTCGCCAACCTCCTTGGTGGTAAAAAACGGTTCAAAGATTTTGTCCAGGTGTTGCGGGGCGATACCTGGCCCGCTATCGGCAATTTCAAAGACCAGCCGCTGGTCTTCCAGTCGACTGCTGACGCACAACGTCCCCCCCGTGTCTCCCATCGCCTGGACGGCGTTGCCGGCCAGATTCATCACCACCTGGCGCAGCCCCTCCATCCCGACGAGGAGCGGTTTGCCGATCTTCAGTTGCCGGGTGATGGTGACATTGTCGCGCCCCATGCAGGTCAGTTCCAGGCAATCATCGATCATCGCATCGACGTCCCCGCGAATAAATTCAAGCGGCTCCTTGCGACCGATATTCAGCAATTGCTGCACGGTTCCCTTGATCCGGTCGACCCCTTGTGCAAGCAGCTCCAGATAGCGAATTTGCAGATCGGGCTGCTCCATATTGCGCTTCATCGTTTGAATGCAGTTCTGCATCCCCCCCAGGGGATTATTGATTTCATGGGCGATCCCGGCAACCAGCCGTCCCAGTGCCGCCTGTTTTTCACTCTGAAAGACCTGCTCGCGGGTGGCATCGAGTTCTTCCTGGGACCGTTCCAGCCGCCGACACAGGCTGCGGTAATGGCCAGCCAGCGTGCCGATTTCATCGGCCTCTTCCGGTGCGTTTAAACTCTCCGGTTGGCACTGGAGCGGGTATTGATCCATTTCCCCGGCAAGGCTTTTCAGCCGCCTGGCAACCAGCAAATCGAAAAGAAAAAAGATTGTCAACGCAACGATAACGATGGTGGCCAGCGCAATGTTCAGCAACATCCGGTTGTTACTGCTGATTTCGGCAAAAGCACGATCCATCGGGATGGTGACATTCATCCCCCCGCGAATGTCATCGATTGAATAATGCTGTTCGGCGTGACATTGCAGACACTGACTCTCGACCAGCAGCGGCGCCATGTAACGCAGGCGTTTTTTACCGGCGACCTTTTCAATGGCAATCGCCTCCTTGGCTCCCTGTTCGAAAGATATCAGGCTACGGCGTTCGAAATCATCCGGGGCGTTGTCCGGATTGAGCGGGCGCAGACTGGTGACGTTGAACTGTCCCATCCCCTCTCGCGCAGCGTAAACAGAGAGTTCGCGGGTGACCATCGCGGGGTTGCGTTTGACCAGCCAGTTGCCCTGTGCATCGCGGACTTGCCCTTCCTTCAAAAACGGATTGGGCTCGACGCCTGGTCCCTTGACAAAGAAAAGTCCGTTGTGATCCGCCACCCACTGGCGGGTAAGCCGAATCTGATGAAAAAGCATTTTTGCCTGCAAGGTCGCCTGTTCAACCACCAGTTCTTCCTGAAAATCGGAAGTCCGGTAAAAAGTTACCCCGTAGGAGCAGCTGATCACCAGCCCGATGAGAAATATGAATCGCGTCCTTAGCTGCATGCCGGAAAAAACCTTGAGTGCGGTTGTAATCGGTGTTTCGTGAAATATAATGAATAAAATAATGTTACTGGGTGGTAACGGTAAATTCAGGTGGAGCGCTACCATAAAGTAACATTAACACCGGGATAACCTTTCAACTTACTGTATTTACATGTCTT
Organism: Desulfuromonadales bacterium; assembly: GCA_029210745.1. Lineage (GTDB taxonomy): Bacteria > Desulfobacterota > Desulfuromonadia > Desulfuromonadales > JAHYIW01 > JAHYIW01. The sequence goes on along the minus strand of JARGFI010000058.1, from coordinate 9,601 downwards.
TTTCGATGGCACGGTGGGTGCATTATTCGGATGAAACTGACTTCGGATGAAACTGAACCCAGGTGCAACTCTATCCGGAGTTCGTCTGCAAGATATCCTGTCAACCAAAATAACGCAAAGGGTTGCTTATGGAAACCGGAAAAGTAATGCAGTATGTGGCAAGTTTCTGCGTCGTCGCGGTACTCGGCATATTCGGCTATGTCGTCTACGAATCGAAAATGCTCTCATATCTCTCGGGAGACCCGAAGGCTTGCATCAACTGCCATACCATGAACACCCACTACGCCACATGGCAGCACAGCTCGCACCGTGATCGAGCCACTTGTGTGGAGTGCCATCTGCCGCGCGATACCTTTATCAACAAAATGATCTCTAAATCGAGAGACGGCATCAACCATTCTCTCGCCATGACGCTGGGCGGCTACGGCAAAAATTTGCGTATCACCGACAACGCTGCCGAGAGAATTCAGGCCAACTGTATCTCCTGCCATCAGGAGCTGGTCTCGCAGATGCTGGCCAACAGTGAACTCTATCCTCAAAAAGACGGTGTGCCAATGGGGCGCAACTGCTGGGAATGTCATCGGAGCGTGCCCCATGGCACCACCAGAAGTCTGTTGGCAACACAAAACAACCTCGGTATCAAAGAACTATAGCAAAACTTAACCAGGGAGAATAAACAATGAAAAGATCATGGATTGTTACAATTGTATCGATTGTCGTCATCGTTCCAATGCTGCTGTTGCTGGTTTCGGTCAAGGAAAATAAAGCAGAACAGCAGGCGATCAACGCCGTTCCGGACATCAAAAAACTGGAACCACGCAGCTCGGAGTGGGGCAAGTATTTCCCCCGTCAGTATGATTCTTACATGAAGACGCGCAAAAGTGACGAAATCAAGGATGTCCTGAAATCATCTCCTGCGCTGGTGGTGATGTGGGCGGGGTACGGTTTCGCAAAAGACTACAATGCGCCGCGCGGCCATTATTACGCCCTTGAAGACAACATCAACTCGCTGCGCACCGGCGCGCCGGTCGACGACAAGTCCGGGCCAATGCCGACCGCCTGCTGGACCTGCAAATCCCCTGATGTGCCGCGGGTGATGGACAAGAACGGTGAGCTCGACTATTTTACCGGTAAATGGGCCCGGCTCGGTGGTGAGATTGTCAACACCATCGGTTGTGCCGACTGTCACGACAACAAGACCATGAAACTGACCGCGACCCGTCCGTATCTGGAGCGGGGGCTCGACGCTGAAGGCAGCTTGAAGTATGCCGAAGCCACGCATCAGGAGATGAGGACATTGGTCTGCGCCCAGTGTCACGTTGAGTATTATTTCAAGAAAACGGAGTGGAACGACAAAGGGGTGAAGAAGACCGCCGGGGTTGTGACCTTGCCGTGGGATAATGGTTTCTCGGCCGAACAGATGGAAAAATACTATGATGACCGCGATTTTTCCGACTGGAAGCACGCGGTCAGCAAAACCCCGATGCTCAAGGCCCAGCACCCCGGCTATGAAATGTTCGTCACCGGCGTCCATGGCAAACAGGGACTGTCCTGCGCTGACTGCCACATGCCTTACGTCCGCGAAGGCGGGGTCAAATATTCCAACCACCAGGTCGGTAGCCCGCTCGACAATATTGGCAACACCTGCCTGAACTGTCACCAGGGAACCGAAAAAGAATTCCGCGCGACTATCGAGCGAAAGCTGGAGCGTAAAAACGAACTTTCCGGCATCGCCATGGATGTCCTCGCCAAGGCCCACCTCGAAGCAGGCAAGGCCTGGGAGCTGGGAGCGACTGAAGAAGAGATGCGACCGGCATTGCAGGATATTCGTCATGCCCAATGGCGCTGGGACTACTCTATCGCTTCCCACGGCTCCTTTTTCCATGCTCCCGAAGAGACCCTGCGGGTGCTGGGTAGCGCTATCAACAAGGGGCAGGAAGCCCGCCTGAAGTTGCGCACGGTGTTGGCCAAATATAAGGCCGCCGACTACGTTGTGCCCGATTTTTCGACCAAGGAAAAAGCCCAGCAGGTTGTTGGTCTGCCTTTCGACAAGCTGGTTAAAGAGAAGAAAAGTTTCCTCGGTGGCCTCCGGCAGCAGTGGATCGAAACCGGAAAAAGCAAGGGAATTTACGACCCTAAATCGCGCGCAGACATGAAATTCAAGACCTCCTACAACTAAAAAACAGCCGGATACTGCTGACTGAAAATCGGCCCTGTTCGCTTCGCGCGGACAGGGCCGACTCAGTTGCGCCAATATTTTTCGTGCCCTCTTTCCCCCTGATCGCAAGCAAATGCTTCTTCTCCTGTTTATCTGGTTTGTGTGCCCTTGAGTGACTCAAGCTGTGCAAATGCACGGTAGAAGTCCCCCTCGCTCGATGAAATGTTCAAACTGGCCTTTTCCCCGGATGTCCGCCAATAAACCGGAAATTCGAGTGCAGCAGGTGTTTCTTTGTCACCGTGTGATGTCACTGTTGTTTTCACCGGAGAAGTCTTTTTTGCTTACCTTTTTATCCTTTATAAGTATTGTTGTGGAGCCTGAAGCATAGCATGATCCTGTTTAGAGTGAGATTTGCATAAGTGTGTTAATGAGTCGCTATAAATTTAATTAATTGACAGATATAAACGAGTCCTTTCTGACCGGGAGGCTGACCCATGTTTACTTTTGTTAAAAAAGCAGTCCTTGTTCTTATCGCGCTTACGTTGCTGCCCTCATTGAGTGTCGCACGTCAGACCCACTATGCAAGCTGCAATCAATGACACAAGCCTGGTCTGAATATGGCGGCTCTGGACGGGAATCCCTGTACTTTTTGTCATGTCGGCACGAAACCCACGGTTCTGTTTAATGATGGCGTCAGCTATAACGTCCCCGGGTTTTTTGCGGCGGACGATGCCTGTAACGCGTTGAATACCGTTACCAGTGAAATTACCGGTACAGTGCCGACCGAGCAGACCTCCCACCTGTGGCTGAAAACTTCCGGTGAGAATGTCCCGGCGGCGGGTGCTGCAAGGCCGACTCTTTATCTGAATCAATTTAATGGCCGTTACCGGATGACTGAGGGGCAGCTGCATTGCTTCCGTTGTCACGATCCACATGCGGATAAAACTGTCAAACTGAAACTGCTCAAGGTTCCGACGGATGAAGACCAGATGTGCGTCGATTGTCACAAGCCGTGGTACATCAATAATGCCAACGCCTACCTGACTCACCCGGTCGGGGCCGCAGTCAATTATGCCGCCGCTGTTGCCGCCAATCCCTCTAAATATAACGCTTCGATCACCAATACCGGGAGCGGTGGCGTGCGCACCGTGGGCGCAACCGGAATGGTCAGTTGTACTTCCTGCCATGGCGTCCACTTTACCGATTCCAATTCAACGACCGTTGACGGTCCCGCCAGCCCCTCCCTCGCCAGCTCCGACGGCAATCTGCTCCGTACCGACGGACCTCTGCGGGCCGGAGGATCGTCGGCCGAAACCGCCCAACTGCGTTCCAATCTCTGCCAGGCCTGTCATACCTATCAGCCTCATGGCAATGCAACAGAGGCCCTTGGCTGTCTCGGTTGTCACAGCGGCCACGTCTACAACAACGGTGATCCGAACTACTTTGTGCTGCGCGCTGAGGTGACGACGACCGCTTTCGGAACGGTCAGCACGCTCAATTTCAAAGATCCGACCACAACCAACGGGGGGAGCAAAACCGTTGCCCAGGTCTGGTCAGGGGAAAGCGCCGGAGACAGTGCCGGTTACTGCGAACAGTGCCACGGGCAGTTGACGGCCATGCCGGCCAGTGCCCGGACGCACATTGAAGGGGAAAACTGCCGCACCTGTCACACCCACGATGGCGGGACGTACTCATTTGAAGCGGCTGGCGGCTGCGACGGCTGTCACGGCTATCCGCCCAAAGTAAACGTAGCGGGCGGGCCTGACGGTTATGCGACCGGCTACACCCCGTTCAAAGACGAATCAGCGACCCCACATGCCGCTCATGCCGCTGGCAGCGGTAACTACACCTTCAGTTGCGCGGTCTGTCACCTCAACAACAGCCACGAAACCGGCACGTTCCAGGACGTTTTTGTCGGTGGCAGCTACGATGCCCTCGCCAGTGGCGACGGCAACATGACGCCGAGCTACAACGGTGCCGGCTCCGGCACTTGTAGCGCGGTTTACTGCCACTCCAACGGCGGTGCCCGGACCAGCGATATCGCCCGCACCTATAATTCTGCGACCATTCCGGCCTGGGAACTTGGCAGTACCACCGGAGCGATCACCACCTGTGACGCCTGCCACGACAACAGTGCCGCGATGACCAACGGTTCCGCTTCCCACGCTGCTCACCTGGCCTTGAGCGGAGTGAGCTGCAAGACCTGCCATGTGAACACTGCCACCAGCGCCACAGCTCTGGTGGCCGCTGCCATCGGTACCACGCACGTTAACAAGACCGTCGATGTTGCTTTTGACACCAGCGGTTTCCTCACCGTCGGCGCGACCCCCTATTCCGGCGCAACAGGAACCTGTGCCGTCTACTGTCACTCCGATGGTAGCGGTAATTTCGGTTCTCCTGACTGGGACGGCACAACAATCACCTGTACATCGTGTCATAATAATGGCACCGATGACGGTATTTTGACCAATGCACCCGCCTCTGCCACTCACGCCAAGCACCTGGCGGTCAGCGGGATCGACTGCGCTACCTGTCACGGCGCCGGTGCCAATACAGCGGCTCATGCCGGTCACCTCGACGGCACCATCGGTTCCCCGGCACAGGCAACCTGTAACGCCTGCCACGGCGCGACGGCTGCCGGTAGCGGTGTTGATGCCGAGCCGGTCTGGACCAACAGCGCGTCGGTAAGTTGTGAAACCTGCCACCTCGGGACACTGGCGGTTGTTACTGCCAAGACCGCACCCGCCAAGGATTCCGCCACGACCACCGGTCACAACAAGACCGCCGGCAACTATCTTGTGTCTGCCAACCTTGCAGCAAATCAAAGCTGTGATGTCTGTCATGACACCGCTGCCGTCGGCCATTTTGATGGTATCAGCGGTGACGATACCCGCCTGGTCGGCGGTTTCAGCTGTGATTCCTGCCACGGTTCCGCCGGCACGGCGACGAAGAAGAACATCATCACTCATCAGGCCAAGACCTGCGTCACCTGTCACGACCCGCACGGTAGCAGCAATATCTATATGGTCAATACGACATCGACCGGCAACTACAATGGCACGGTTGATTTCACCGCTTTGACCGGCGTCGGTTCTTACGATGAGAGTGACGCCGCCAACGGCGATGACCTTTGCGCGACCTGTCATACCGTGGTGACGCACAATCGCGCCGACGCCACTGGCGTGGCCCACAATGAGGGTACGGACTGTTTCACCTGTCACAATGGGCATACCAACGCGGCACCGTTCAGCTCCAACGGCGGTACCAACTGCGGTGACTGTCATGCCTATGCCCCCGGAACCACCCAAGGGGCGTTGACCTCCGGTGCACACCAGGCGCATATCATTGTCGCCGATGGTGATATGGCTAATCCCGCCGAAGATTTCTCTGATTGCGCCCAGTGCCACGGTACCACGGTGACCAGCTATACCTATACTTCTGGCGGCGCACACATGGATGGTGTGACCGATTTCGTTGTCGGCCTCGGCTACAATGACAACGGGACACGTGGCGTGCTCGGCGATGACACGGTGACCAACTGTGCGGGCGCTTGTCATGCCACCACCGCAGGGCAGGCTGCGGTCTGGACCGCCACCTCGCTGAGCTGTGATTCCTGTCACGGTAATCCCCCGGCAAATGGTGGTGGCGACAGCCTCGCGCACAGCAAACACCTGGCGTTGAGCGGTGTCACCTGTGCCAGTTGTCATGACGCCACCGTGCCGATCGATACCGCCCACATCGACACCACCGGTGCTGATGAAGGGTTGACCCTCGCTGCCCGCGCGGTGGCCGTGGCGGATAATGCCTCGGTGCTCGAAGCGAGCTTCGTTGATCTTGACAACACCTGCAACAACACCGCCTGTCACGATCCTTCCGCTGGTAGCTATCTGGCGGACTGGGACGTCGATAGTTCCAGCTGTAACCTGTGTCACGGCAACGCCCCGGCGACCGGCGCGCACGCCGTACACGCCACCGTCAGCGGCAACACCACCGCAGAAGACCGGACCGACTGCGCCCAGTGCCACACCGGTGCTGACACCTACACCTACGCGCACCGCAACGGCGCCCCCGGCTTCGTTGCCGGGATCGCCAATGCCGGGACCGCACCGGCGTACACCTGTAGCACCGCCTGCCACAGCACCACGGCCGGTCAAGCCGCCCTCTGGACCGCCACCAGCCTGAGCTGCGACAGCTGCCACGGCGGCAAGAAAACCGATGTCACGCCGATTGCCAGCGGTAAACACAGCAAACACCTGGCCGTAGCCGCCAACGACTGTAACACCTGTCACCAGGCGACCATACCCGTCGATACCGCTCACAGCGGTGCCACCGGCGCCAATGAAGGAGCCACCCTGAGCGCGCGGGCCACCGCCGTAGCGAACAACGCCGAGGTCCTCGTCAGCACCTGGGACGGCGTCAACAACACCTGCGCCAACGCCGCCTGTCACAACCCGAGCGGCACCGGCTACAGCGCCGACTGGGATAGCGTCGCCGTGACCGATTGTACCCTGTGTCACAGCAACACCAACCCCGGCACCGGCAGTCACACGCCGCACATCAGCCTGAACGCCAAGTTCAATGCCAACGGCCAGGCGGCTTGCGCCGACTGTCATACCGTGCCGGTATCGATGACCCACCTCAACAGCAGCAAAGAAGTCAACGGCGCCAAGATCACTACCTGGGCGACCCCGAACTGTACCACCAGCTGCCACGCCGACGGCGTCGCCGCCACCGGCGTCTCCCCGAACTGGGGGACTGCCAGCGCCGACTGTACCATCTGTCACACCACGCCGCCGACCACCGGCGACCACACTGCCCACCTCTCGGGGGCACGTGTCACCGCAGGCATGACCTGTAACAGCTGCCACAGCGCCACCGCCGCCGACAGTGCCACCGCCGCCGGAGCCCAGCACATGGACGCCACCGCCAACGACGTCGTTGCCGGGGGTACCTACGAAGCGACAACCGTCACCCTCAGCTACACCCAGGGTGCCCCGTCAAGCTGCGCCACCGCCAGCTGCCACGCCAGCGGCGGAAGCCGCGACTGGGCCGTACCGACCACCTGCGAAGGGTGTCACAGCAACCTGACCGCTGACACCACCCACGCAGCGCATATCAACATCACCACCAGCATCGACACCGACCTGAGCGAGTGCGTCCTCTGTCACGGCGTCGGCGTCTCCACGTACACCGTCAACGCCGGGGGCAACCACCAGAACAGCGCCCTCGACTTCGAAGCCGGGATCGGTATCGCCGGTACCTCGCCCAACCAGACCTGTAGCGGCGCCTGCCATGCCACCACGGCCGGTCAAGCAGTCCAGTGGAGCGCCACCAGCTTAAGCTGCGACGCCTGCCACGGCAATGCCCCGGCCACCGGTGGTGGTGACGGAACGGCACATGCCGATCACATCACGGCCGGATTGACCTGCGCCAGCTGCCACGCCTCCGCCGGAGTCCCGACCGACCTGACCCACATCACCGACAGCAGCGGTGCCGATCAAGGCGCCATCCTCACCGGACGCGCCCAGGCGCTGGCCAGTGAAGTTCTGATTCAGGAAGCCAGCTGGAGCGTACTCGATAAAACCTGTAACAACGCCAGCTGTCACAACCCGAGCGGCACCACCTACAGCGCCGACTGGACGGCCACGACCGGTAGTGTTTCAAGCTGTAACCTGTGTCACGCCGATACCACCGGCGATCCGGCGACCGGCAGCCACACGTCACACCGCACTGCCGGTACGCTTTACGGCAATAACGTCACCTGCGCCGAGTGTCATACGGTTCCGGCGACCAATGCACACCGTGATGGTACCAAGAACGTCAACGGCAGCAAGATCACTACTTGGACCAATCCGACGTGTACGACCAGTTGCCATGCCAACGGCATTGCCGCCACGGGTACTTCGCCGAACTGGGGCGTTGAATCATCGAGCTGCGGACTCTGTCATGTGGCCTCGCCGAGCAGCGGTTCACACACGAACCACTTGAACAGCTTCTACGTTGCCGATTGCTCCTCGTGTCACGCGGCACAGACCGCGACCACGCACATCAATGGCGCGGTGACTTTCAATGCTTCGGTGGTTTACGATGGCGCAGTTCCTGGCACCTGCTCTACCAACAACTGCCACGCGACCGGAACGGCTGACTGGACCGACGCCGTGCCGACAGTCACCTGTACCGATTGTCATACTGTTGGCATGATCGGCGGTGGTGCCAATGCGCCGGTTTCCGGCCTGCATGCCGGTACGCTGACCGTATCGAATAACACGCACGATAACAGCTTCAACGATGGTAATATCGGTACGGCGACCTGTGAAACCTGCCACACCGCAGCACCGTCTACAAATCACCTGGACGGTACTTTCACCAACAGCTGGAACGCCGTTGCTCCATCGATCAACTTCGCGACTGCCGTTGGTTTTAGTGATGCAGCTACTCCGACCTGTGGCCCGAATGCCGGTCTCGCAACCTGTCACGACGACGGCGGTGCCTGGAGCCGGAAGTGGAGTACGACGGCTCAGAATGCCGACGGTACCGAGTGTGCCAACTGCCACGGCGACTTTAGCAGTGGTTTCGTGACCGGAATGGGGGTACGGCACAGCCTTGATGCCGAGCTGATGGCCAACCACGATGGTTCCGCTAACGGTAAATGCTCGCTTTGTCATAACTTTATCGCCGGAGCCACGACCTACTACAACAGTGTCACTGACCACGCTGACGGACTGTTACAGATCAACAGCAACGCTGGTTTTGTTGATAATGGTACCACCGTCGGTTGTAATAAGTGTCATAGTGCATCGGATGGTACTGCCAACGGTCAACATGAGTTTGTTGAAGTGACGTCAACGCGTTGGACCCGTACGATGGTTGCCGGACCGCCGGTCTCCTGTGGTACCTGCCACGGTTACCCGCCGACGGCACTTGATGGCAAGAATACCTACGCTGCCGGCGAGGGAAAAGGTGCTCACGCGAAACATACGAACCACTTGGGCGCCCTTGATGCGAATGCCGACAGTTTCGTCGGCAACCCGGTGTGCGGTACCTGCCACGATGTCTCCACCGCTGCCAACCACAGTACCGGTGGCGGTACGCGGCAGATGTTGATTCCGACCAGCTATCAGTTCGGTATCAGCGCACCGAGTTACGATGGTGTGCCGGATGGTACCTCTTCCTCAGTAACGCCGAAGACCTGTTCCAGTGTCAGTTGTCACTTCAAGACAACGCCGATCTGGTCCACGATCGGTGGGGAATAGGGGGGAGGAGATCATGTTCAATTCTAGCTTGGTCAAATCTTCAGATTTTTATGTTATGAACGCACAAAAAACTGATTTAAAAAGAGGAAGAGGCGCTATGGGTAAGAATAAGTGGTTCTTCCGCAGAATCTGTGGGTAGATTTCAGGACATAGAGGCCTGAGCAGCTACCCGGTTAGTGAAAAAATAAGA
>JARGFI010000057.1 GCA_029210745.1 Desulfuromonadales bacterium | reverse complement strand
TTTCAGGGTTGAAAGTCTGGATCCCCGACAGGATCCTTCGGGGATGACGACCCTTGGACGGGTAGGTGAATAGTTACCCTTTAACCAACTTTAACCAATTTTCACAAGCCCTACTAATCAATATGGAGTCTTTTATGGAGGTCAAAATACCGGAAGTTGGCGAGTCGATCCTGGAGGGGCTGATTGCCAAGTGGCATAAAAAAACGGGTGACGCGGTGCAAAAAGACGAATTGATCTGCGAATTTGAAACCGACAAGGTCACCGTTGAAATCCGTGCCGATGTGGCGGGGACGATTTCGCTCCAGGCGGCGGAAGGTGAAACACTGCCGATCGGTGCGACCATTGCCACGATCGATGAAAGCGCGGCTGTCCAGGACACCGCGCCGACTGCGACCAAAATAGCGAAAAGTTCTGGCGCGGCGCCGATCAATCCCGGTGCGCGACAACTGGCGGAAGAACGCGGCATCGATCCGGCAACACTGCACGGGAGCGGTCGCGATGGTCGGGTGATCGTCGCTGATGTGTTGTCGGCGAGCGCCACCGCGGCGGACCAGGAGACGACAACGGTAACTCCCGAAAGGGAATCCCCGCCGCCTGAGCGGCCGGGTGCAGCAGCGCAGACCACCCGCAAACCGATGTCGCCGCTGCGCAAAAAAATTGCCGAGCGGTTGCTGCAGGCGCGGCAGCAGACGGCGATGCTGACCACCTTCAACGAAGCGGATATGAGTCATATCATCAGACTGCGCCGTGAACATCAGGAACGTTTCATGGCCCGCCACCAGGTCAAGCTGGGGTTCATGTCGGTCTTCGTCAAGGCGACGGTGGCCGCACTCAAGGACTTCCCGGAGGTCAACGCACGGATCGACGGCGACGATATTGTTTATCATCACCAGCAACACATTGGCATCGCGGTCGGCGGCAAGAAGGGGTTGGTGGTGCCGGTATTGCGCGACGCCGACCAGCTGAGTTTCGCGGCGATCGAACGCCAGATTGCGGAGTTCGGGGAAAAAGTGAGCGCGAACAAGATTGCCCTGGCAGAGCTGGAGGGAGGCACCTTCACCATCAGCAACGGCGGGGTTTACGGTTCTTTACTGAGCACTCCGATCCTCAATGTTCCGCAAAGCGGGGTGCTCGGCATGCACGCGATTCAGGAGCGCCCGGTGGCCCGCGATGGCGCAATTGTTATTTGTCCGATGATGTATCTGGCATTGAGTTACGATCATCGCCTTGTCGATGGCCGCCAGGCGGTCGGTTTTCTCAAACGCGTCAAGGAGCTGGTTGAGGATCCTGAAGAGTTGATTCTCGAACTGTGAGGGGGGGCCCCTTGCCTTTGCAAAAATGAATTACGGAGCAAAAAATGGCGGAAAATATTTTTGATCTGGTGGTGATCGGCGGTGGACCTGGTGGCTATGTCGCGGCAATCCGTGCGGCGCAACTGGGGGAGCGGGTGGTGGTGGTTGAACAACGCGCGACTTTGGGGGGGGTCTGTCTCAACGAAGGGTGTATTCCGAGCAAAGCGTTGCTCGATTCGAGTGAATATTTTTCCCTGGCTCGGGATGAATTTGCCGGGTATGGGATCGACATCGAAGCGCCACGACTCAATCTGGCGCGGATGCAGGAGCGCAAGGCCGAAGTGGTTACCAAACTGACCGGCGGCATCGCTCTGCTCTTTAAAAAACACAAGATCAAACATATTCAGGCTCGCGGTATCCTTGGGGGCACGGGGGAGGGAGGGCGACGTGTTCAGTTGGTGGATGCCGCTGACGGCCTTCCGGCAGAGCTGGTCGGGCGGAAGGTTTTGCTGGCCACCGGGGGGCAGCCGCTGGGGTTGTCCGAACTGCCCTTTGACGGACAGCGGATTGTTGATTCGACCGCCGCGCTGGCGTTTACCGAGGTTCCCGAACATTTGGTGGTGATCGGCGGCGGCTTTATCGGTCTGGAACTCGGGTCGGTCTGGCGCCGCCTCGGAGCCCAGGTGACGGTGGTCGAGATGCTGCCCCATATCCTGCCGCAGATTGATCGTAAAATTGCCGCTACGCTGCAACGGGCGTTGCACAAGCAAGGGTTTAAATTTCATTTACAGAGCAAGATCACCGCCTGGAAAGAAGCTGAGGGGGGGATCAAGGCGACGGTCACCGGGCCGAAAGGGGCGGATGAACTTTCTTGCGACAAGCTGCTGGTGGCGATCGGGCGTAAACCGGTCACAGCCGGACTGGGGCTGGAAGACATCGGGGTTGCGCTGACCGCTGCCGGGCGGGTTCAGGTGGATGCCGATTATCAAACCAGTGTCGCCGGAGTTTATGCCCTTGGTGATCTGATCGACGGTCCGCCGCTGGCGCACAAGGCGATGGAGGAGGGGGTTGCCTTTGTCGAACGGCAGCATGGACGCCAGACCCGGGTCGATCTTGAGCTGATTCCCGGCGTGGTCTATACCATGCCGGAAGTCGCGACGATCGGCAAGACCGAGGAACAACTGCAAGGTGCCGGGACCGACTATACTGTCGGCAAGTTCGCATTTCTGGCCAGCGGACGTGCCCACTGTCTGGCCGCAACCGAGGGGCTGGTCAAGGTGCTCGCCGCACCGGTGGATGGTCGGGTCCTTGGCGTGCATATCGTCGGGCCACGGGCCTCGGAACTGATCGCCGAGGCAACGGCAGTGATGAGTTTTTCCGGCAGCGTGCAAGATATTGCGGCAACGGTTCACGCGCATCCAACGCTGGCCGAGGCATTTAAAGAGGCGGCGCTGGCGGTCGAGAAGGCGGCAATACATGGTTGACGGGTGCGTCGACCACTTCGATCCGGCACGGGTACGCGCCGTTCTCTTTGATCTTGACGGGACGTTGCTGGATGTCGACATGTCCCGCTTTATTCCCGTTTATCTTGAGCGACTGGCTGGACATTTTTCCGATCTGGTCGCCCCCGAGCGCTTTGCGCGGACGATGCGCAGACTGATCTCGGCACTCCTTGAGGCAGACGACGGGCGCTTAAATGCGCTGGTGGTTGCGGAGGTGCTGGAACAACGACTGGGGATCGAGCCGCTGGTCGGCGCGGTTCGATTCAGAAACTTTTATGCGCAAAGCCTTGCCGGATTACAATCGTTGGTGACACCTTTGCCACAAGCGCAGGAACTTTTGCTCACTTGTCTTGAGCGGGGGATGCAGGTGATCATCGCGACCAATCCGGTTTTCCCGCGCGAGGTGGTTGCGGCCCGGCTGGAGTGGGCCGGCATTGGCGCATTGCCTTACGCATTGGTTACGGCGCTGGAAAACAGCCATTATTGTAAACCGCACCCAGGTTATTTCCGCCAGGTACTGGCGGAAATCGGCTTGTCTGCCGCTGAAGTGGTGATGGTTGGCAACGATACGGAACATGATTTGGCGGCACGCAAGGTGGGGATTCCGACCTTCCTGGTCGACCCCTGGTTAATTGAACGGAACGGTCCCCATTACAGCTGTGATTGGCGTGGTGATCACACCCAACTGGGAATTTTTCTGGAAACCCTTGGAACGCCTGGTAAAAATTGACAATCTGGCAAATTTCCGTTACTCTGGCCGAGTTCGTTGCTGGGAAATCCCCTGTGCGGCAACCGTTCTTGGCTCGCCGCGGTGTGTGGCGGTTAGATGGGCGTGGTAACTATTGGAGGTAGCATGGCCAAACTGGTTGACAATCCTAAGCTTGCATTCCGCCTGGCGCGGGCGATTATCTCCGATATTGCACTTTACAACCAGGAAAAGGTCAAGGACGGGATAAAAAACGACAACATCTTCGATGCGCTCGCCGAAGAGCTGCAAGAGGGCCGGGAGCATTTTTATGGCCGGGTTGACCCCGCGCTCACCGAGCGGGATCAGCTCTTTGATCGGGCAATTGTTGATGTCATGATCAAGCAGGCAGGCAAGATCGAAAGCCCCATCTGGTAAATGGCCGACCACAGGGTTCTGGCCTTTCCTCCCGGACAGCCCCCCGAACGGATTGACCGGTTTTTGGCCAGGACGTTGCCGGAGCTGTCACGTTCGCAATTGAAAAAGCTGATCGACGATGGCCAGGTCATTATTGACGGCACTACCATTAAAGCGGGAGCGAAGCTGAAGGGTGGCGAAACCCTGTTGGTGGCACTTCCGGAGCCGGTCCCGACACAGAACCTTCCCCAGGCAATTCCGCTTACCATCCTCTACGAAGATCCGGTTCTGATTGTCATCGACAAACCGGCAGGGCTGGTTGTTCATCCCGCCGCCGGGCATGGCGATGGCACGCTGGTGAATGCATTGTTGCATCATTGCGACGATCTGTCCGGAGTCGGAGGGGAGTTACGTCCAGGGATTGTGCATCGGCTGGACAAGGATACCTCCGGGGTGTTGGTCGCAGCGAAAAATGATGCGGCGCATCAGTCCCTGGCGCAGCAATTCAGTGAACATCGTGTTAACCGCCGTTATCAGGCGTTGATTCACGGGATATTACCGACCCCGCGCGGCACGATTGACCAGCCGATTGGACGCCACCCAACGCAACGCAAAAAGATGAGTGGCAAGGGGCGTGGTGGGCGTCGGGCAGTCACTCACTGGAAAGTTTTACGCAGCTACGAGGATGACCGTTTGAGCCTGGTGGAGTTGCGCCTCGAAACCGGGCGGACCCATCAGATCCGGGTCCATCTTGCTGAGCTCAACCATCCCCTGGTGGGGGATCTGACCTATGGCAGAGATCCGCGTAAATGCGTCAAGGATGAGCATTTGTGTGTGTTGATCCGCGCTTTGGGGCGTCAGGCGCTTCACGCCCGGCTGCTCGGCTTTAGCCATCCGCTAACCGGTGAGTATTGCGAATTCACAAGTCCCTTGCCGACCGATATGGCCCGCTTGGTCGATTATCTCAATGAAAAATACGGTACTGCGGAGCCCGTTTCGCCATGCCCGGATGAGAAGGAATGACAATGAAATTTGCACACGAGGGTAAAATTGGTTATCTGCAACCGACCTGGGCAAAACATTGCGGCGTTCGCGCCGGGTTTACCGGGAGGAATGGTGGCGTCAGTCGGGCACCGTTCAACTCACTGAATCTGGGGTACAATACCGACGATCTGGCGGTCAATGTCGAGGGTAATCGTTCAACCCTGACCCGCGCTTTCGGGTTGCGCCCGCACCAGTTACTGACAGTTAATCAGATCCATGGCAGCGATGTCCTGCTGGTCAATGAACCGAACCCCGACCTGTCATACTTTCTGAGTGTCGCATGCGATGCCGTGGTTACCGATCAACCGAAAATCATGGTCGGCATTCTGACCGCCGACTGCTACCCGGTGCTGCTGGTCGATCCGCAACGCAAGGTTGCGGGTGTCGTCCATGTCGGCTGGCGTGGTGCGGCGTACGGCCTGATCGAGAAAACCGTTCAGGTCATGCATGCTGAATATGGCTGCCAAGCGCAACAGTTGCTGGCGGCGGTCGGTCCCGGTATCGGCGCGCACGCCTACGAAGTCGATCGTCCGGTGCGCGAAGCTTTCCGCCATGGAGCGGGGCGCTGGGACGAAATTTCCGTTGAGGTCGCGTTGGGGAAATGGCACCTCGACTTGCGCCGTTGTTGCGAACTGCAACTCAATGCAGCGGGACTGTTGGCGCACAATATCGAGATCGCCAGGGAGTGTACCTGTTGTCACCGCGAGACGTTGTTCTCCCATCGGCGGGATAAAGGGCAGACCGGTCGCCAGCTCGGGTTTGTATTGATCGATTGATTTATTTCGGCGGGCGGTGAGGTGCCGCCCCGAGATCCTCATCACCGGACAGGATGAATTCTTGTTTTGCGGAACCTGGAGAGTGATTGTTTATGACCGTTGTCTTACCAAGGAAAAGTCATTTCGCTCTGCTGCTTTTTGGCGTTGCCCTGAGCATCGTTTTGCCTGGTGGCGGCGTGGCACGTGCCGCTGAACACGACCGCCTGGCACCGGAAATCGAGATTTCCGCACTCGATCTGCATCAATTGATGTCGCTGGAAGTCACGTCATCGTCCAAAAAAGAGCGCAAGCTGGCCGAGGTTTCGGCGGCCGTTTTTGTCATCACTCGCGACGATATTCGCCGTTCCGGGGTAACCAGTATTCCCGAGGCGCTGCGCATGGCGCCGGGGCTGCTGGTTTCCCGTGTTGACAGCAATAAATGGGCGATCAGTTCACGCAGCTTCAACAGCCTTTATGCAAACAAGTTACTGGTCCTGATCGATGGACGCAGTGTTTTTAATACCCTTTATTCCGCCGTGTCGTGGACCAGTCAGGATACGTTGCTGGAAGATGTCGACCGGATTGAAGTTATTCGCGGGCCGGCGGCGGCCCTGTGGGGCTCCCACGCCGTAAACGGGGTGATCAACATTATTACCCGTAGCGCCCAACTCACTCCGGGGGTGCTGATGTCAGCGGGGGCGGGGAGCGAAGAACGTGGTTTTATCAATTGGCGCATCGGGAAAAATTCCTCTGCTGATCAGGCCTGGCGGATCTTCGGCAAGCATTTTTTACGCGATAATTATCGGACCGTGGCGGACAGTGACAGCCATGACGAATGGTCCATGCATCGTACCGGGTTTCGCTATGATCAACGGATTGATGATCAGTCGGTCACGCTGCAAGGTGATTTGTTCAAAGGCCGGGCCGGGATCGTTGGTGAGAGTACGTCCCCGGCAATCGTCGCCGATAATACCCTGATCGCCGGGGGGAATCTGCTGCTGCACTGGCAGCGCAAAGATCTTGCCGGGCATGCCACCAAGTTAAAACTCTATTACGACTACGAAAGTCGGAAAGACTTTTTGCTGGAGGAATCCCGCGGCGCTTATGACCTTGATTTTCAGCATGACTTTTCTCTGGGGGCCAATACCATCCTGTGGGGGGGGGGATATCGGAGCACCAGCAGCCATGCGCATGGCTCGCCAAAATATTCCTTGAGTTCGGTAGAACGACGCGAAAACATTTACAACGTTTTTGCCCAAAATGAGTTGTCACTGCTGGATCGCCGGTTTTTGGCGACTCTCGGCATCAAGTTGGAACATAATCCCTATACCCATTGGGAGGCACAGCCGAATCTGCGTCTGCTGATAGTACCGAACGAGCGTCATTCGTTGTGGGGCGCTGTTTCCCGTGTGGCCCGAACCCCCGGTCGCCTCGAACGTGAGAGCCGACTCGCCGTGAACGGCCTGGGGATTCTTTACGGCAATCCGGACTTTGATGCGGAGCAAGTGACCGCTTACGAACTGGGGTACCGCAGCTCCCCGACGGAGGATTTCAGTTTCGATGCCGCGCTTTTTTACAATAAATACAGTCACCTGCGCAGCTTTGAAGTCATCGGGGGAACTGCGCCGACATTGGAAGGAGACATTGGAAATAACGTCAGCGGGGAAACCTGCGGGGCCGAACTGGCCGTTAACTGGAGACTGTCCGCTCGTTTGAAAACTCTTTTTACCGCCACCTATATTCACGTTGATTTCAAACATCGTGACCCCAATGCCAGTGCCCTGGTGCGCAGTTTTGTACAAGATGAAGAAGAAAAAACTCCCTCGTATCATGCCTATCTGCGCATCGACTATGATCCGATGGAAAACACCGAAACCGGTTTAACCCTGCGTTATGCCAGCCGTATGGGCCGGGACGACATCCCGGCATATATGGATCTGGATTTACGTGTGGCGTGGAAGTTACAGCGCAACCTGACGCTTGAACTGGTCGGCCAGAATCTGCTTGATGCGCGGCGTCAGGAGTTTCCGCGAGAGACACTCTTCAGCGTTTACCCTGCGGAGGTTGAACGGGGTGGGTATCTCAAGCTGACCTGCCTCTGGTAATTTGTTGCGAGGGGAATGTGTAACAAGATGGGACCACGTTTTTTTCTTTTTTCACTGCTGATTATCCTGCTGTTCCTCCCCGCAGGAGCGTTGGGGCGTGACTTGTCCTACCGTTTTCCGACGGATCAGGTGACGGCAGCCTACCTGTATAATTTCGCCCTTTTCTCCCACTGGCCAAAGTCTGCTCTGGACCAGCGAGAGTTTTTTGTCATTGCCACCCTTGATAAAGATTTTGCTGACATTGCCGCCGCGACGCTCACCGGGCGGTATGTTGGTGACCGTCCGGTTAAAGTACAATTGATTCACAATCTTGACGAAGGTGATGCCGCGCCGCACATTGTGTTTTTTGGGGAGGATGAACACCCTTCCTCCCCCTTGCTGAAGCGAATCTCCCGGTTGCCGATACTCACGGTTGGCCGGGCGCCCGGCTTTACCGCGACCGGGGGCATGATCAGGCTCGTTACGGTTGAGCGGCGCCTGCATTTTGTGATCAACCTCGCCGCAACGAAAAAAGCCGGTATAACGATCAGTTCCGAGGTGTTGCGGTTGGCCGATGAGGTTGAAGGCAATGTCCCGGTGAGGGGGATAGAATGATTGTCTCTTTCAGCAAGCTGCCGATTAAAACCAAACTGATCATCATGATGATGACCATCAGTTGCACCGCTATCCTCCTGGTTACCCTGATCAATGACTTGGTCAATGTGCATCAGGACCGTCGTGACACGGTTGCTGTCCTGAGCGCAATCGGCGCTATCGTTGCGTTCAACAGTCGTGCTGCGGTCGCTTTTAACGATGCCGATGCGGCAAATCAGATGTTGAGTGCCTTCCAGTTTGAACCTGAAATCGTTCAGGCCGTGTTGCTCGTTGATAATGCGCGCCCATTTGCAGAATTTTTGCGCAAGGGTCAACTACAGGACACAGCGTGGCAATCTTTTGACTGGACCGGGGGGGAAGTCTTTGCTACCCACGAATATTTTACAGGCGACTTTTTATATTTTTATCAACCGGTTGTCATCGAAGGCGAACTGATCGGTAAACTTTTTATCAAGGCGGAACTCAGTTCGTTGCGGGAGCGTTATCTGCTGACCGGCCTGATCAGCCTGGGGGCGCTGCTGGTCGCCGGCGTCGTTGCCTATTTTCTGACCTTGCGGTTACAACGCTTGATTTCTGAACCGCTGCAACAGCTGGTCGGTGAGATGGGCGAAGTTTTTGGTGACAAGCGCGACGAGGAGGCGCGGCAGGTCGGGCGGGGTGCGGACGAAATCGGTGTTTTGCTGGACGGATTCAAGCGCATGCTGGCGCGGATTAACCAGCACAAAAGACAATTAACAACAGTCAACGCCAAGCTGGAGGAGAGGGTCAAGCAACGCACCGCTGAACTTGTATTGGCCAACGACCGCCTGACTTCGGAAGTTAACCGCCGGGTGCGTATCGAGAAAAAGAAGGACGCCCTGCTCGCGGAGAAAGAATTACTGCTCAGGGAAATTCACCATCGGGTGAAGAACAACTTGCAGGTGATCAGCAGTTTGATCAGCTTGCAACTGCGCAAAAATGGTGTTGCAGAAGGGCACTCCGAATTACTCTCCGTGCGCGAGCGCATCCGTTCCATGGTGCTGATTCACGAGCAACTGTACCGTGGTGAGGACTTGAATGAGGTCGCTTTTGATCAGTTTATCAGGGTGTTCATCGACCAGCTTGCCGTTGTTTACGGGGCCACCGACCGGTCGATTGCCGTTCGCGAAGAATTGCACGCCGTGAACCTCAGTGTCGATCAGGCAGTGCCTTGCGGCATAATTTTGAGTGAGTTGCTGGGAAATGCGTTTAAACATGCTTTCCTCGGCAGAAAATCGGGACATGTGGTTGTGACTCTGCGGCAGGTGAGAGGTTTCGTGATGTTAAGCGTTGAAGATAATGGATGGGGGGGGATTGACAAGGCAACGCGATCCCTTGGTTTAACTCTGGTGCACAGCCTGGCCGAACAATTAAATGGCGAGATGACATTTATCGACGCAAACGGGTCGCGTGCCATCCTCAAGTTCCCCTTTCATGTCACCAGGGCGACCGCCATTCTCAACCAGGCCAACAGCCACAAAGACACTGAAAAGGATTTGATATGAGTAAGGGGCGCATTCTGGTTGTTGAAGATGAGCGCATCGTGGCGATGGATATTCGTGAAACCCTCGAAAATTACGGTTTTTCGGTGACCGGTTGTGTGATCTCCGGAGAAGAGGCGATTCGGGTCGCCACGCGCGAGAAGCCTGACCTGGTGTTGATGGATATTCGCCTGGCCGGAAAGATTGACGGTCTGGAAGCAGCGCGTGAGATTCAGCGCCAGGAGTGGACACCGATCGTTTTTTTAACCGCATTTGGTGAGCAGGAATTGGTTGATCAGGCCATCGGCATTGATGCTTTCGGTTATATTCTCAAACCATTTGAGGGAAAAAAGCTCTGTGTTGCCATCGACCTGGCAATGAACCGGGTCCAGGTTGAACGCCGATTGCGGCAGGCCATTGCCGGGGGAGACCGCGCCGCCACTCCGTTTGACGCCAAAGCCCCCTTTGTTTTCAAGACCTTCGGCAGCTTGCAACTGCTGGTCGATAAGCGCGTAGTTTTGCGCAGCGAGCAACTGAGCAAGACCCAACGCGCACTGTTCGGATTATTGCTGATCGCGCCCCTCAGGCAATTGCCGGTCGAGACCGTGGCCTCGGTTCTCTGGCCGGACAGCCCGGCCCCGAAAGCGCGATCAAGTTTCGATTCGCTTATCTTGCGCACCCGCAGAGTGGTTGAAGCCGTCTTGCCAAAGGGGCGGGTCGATGATCTGATCGTGGTCAAGCACAGTATCCTGATGCTGCCCGACTGTCAGAGTGATCTGTCGCACTTTACACAGTTGTGCAAAACAGCTGCGGGGCACCTGAAACAACGTCATCTGAATGCCGCCGAGCGTTCGCTGCTGGCGGCGATTGAGCTGGCCAAAGAACCGTTCCTCCCGGTATTACCTGCCTTTGCGCCAGTGGTTGCGCAGCGCCGGGAAGTGCAAACCCTGCTCAATAATTGTTGTTTGCAACTCAGCGATATTTATTCCGCACGGCGTGACGTTAGCGCAGCGATCCAGGTTGTCGAGGCGGTTATACTCAGGGAGCCACTGAATGATGTGGCGCTCAGGCGACTGGTGGGTTTGTATCAGGACAGTAACGCAGCATTACCGCTAAGCAGTGCCCTCGATAGTTACCGGGACGCTTTGCTGGCCGACGGGCATTCTCAGAGCGATGTTGATCACCTGGTTGCGGCTCTTTACGAAGACCGTCCGCTGGACGAATAGTTTATTTGCGCCAGAAGCTGGGGAAGAAGAGAACCAGAACGGTAAAGAGTTCCAGCCGACCGGCGAGCATGCAGAAAATCAGGATGCCCTTGCCCGGATCGGAAACATGGGAAAAATTATCGGTGGGCCCGACACTGCCGAGTCCTGGTCCAATATTGCTGAGGGTGGCAATGACCGCCGCCGCGGCCGAAACCAGATCCAGCCCCGTTGCGGCAAGCATGAACGATGCGGCAACAAAGATCCCCATAAAAAGGGCAAAGAAACCGAGGATTGATTGCATGACCTCGCGATCAACCGGGGTTGCCCCGAGTTTTACCAGCCGCACCGCCCGGGGGTGGACCAGCCGAAAGACCGACACCTGGGCATGTTTGAACAGGAGTAAGATGCGCGCAACTTTCATCCCCCCCCCGGTCGATCCGGCGCAGCCACCGATAAACATCAGAAATACCAGCAGATATTGAGCCAGCACCGGCCAGAGTTCGTAGTCCGCGGTGCCGAACCCGGTCGTGGTCAGAATCGAAACGGTTTGAAACGCGCTGTCGCGCAGACTCGTGGCGAGCGAGCCATGCCCCGTGTCGAGAGTCAAGAAAGTCAGCACTATTGTCACAACCAGGGTGATCCCGACGTAGGCAAGGAATTCCTCGTTGCGCCGATATTCCTGAAATCGTCCGCGCAAGGCGTGATAGTGCAGTGAAAAGTTAATCCCCGCCAGAAACATGAAGACGATAATCACCCAATCAATGTAGGGACTGTCAAACGCCGCGACGGAAGCATTACGTGTTGAAAATCCCCCGGTTGCCAAGGTCGCAAAGGAGTGACAGATCGCCTCAAAAAAGTTCATGCCGCCATACATCAACAGCAGTGTTTCCGCCGCTGTCAACAGCACGTAGACCCCCCAGAGGAGTTTCGCGGTATCCTGAATGCGGGGTTTCAGGCGGTCGGTGGTCGGCCCCGGCACCTCGGCTTTGAACAGTTGCATCCCGCCGACCCCGAGCATCGGCAGGATCGCCAGTGACAGAACGATGATCCCCATCCCGCCGAGCCAATGGGTCAGGGCACGCCAAAAAAGCAGGCTCTCGGGCAATCTTTCGATGTTGACCAGAATCGTCGAACCGGTGGTTGTAAAGCCGCTCATCGTTTCAAAGACCGCATCGAGGTACGAAGGGATCGCGCCACTGATGACGTATGGCAACGCTCCGAAGAAGGCGTAGAAAAGCCAGCCGAAAGAAACAATGGCGAAGCCTTCACGTAATGAAAGTTCTTTATTGCTGCGACAGTTAAGGAACAGTACGGCCCCTGCCGCCAGGGAGGTTGTCGCCGCGGCGAGCAGCGCGAGTGCCGCACCGTCATCATACCAGAGCGAAAAGGGGACCGGAATGAGGAGCGCCGTCGCTAGAAAGAGGAGCAGCGCCCCAAGAATGCGTCCGGTCAGCAGAATATTCATTTAGCTGAAAAATCCTTCCACCTTGGCAAATGCTCCCGGCAGAGCGAAAACCACGACCCGATCTCCGGCAGTCAGGATACTGTCGCCGGTGGGGATTTCGTACTCCTTGCCACGCACGATCGCCCCAATCACTGCGCCACGGGGGAAGCTCAGATCCTTGAGGGGCAAATTGACAATCGCGCAATCCGCCTTGACCTCAAGTTCGAGAATTTCGGAATTGCTCCCTTCGATTGTGGCGACAGAGACAATGTCGCCACGGCGCACATATTTCAGAATCGCGCCTGCCGCGGCGATCCGTGGCGAAACGCAAACATCAATCCCCAGTGTCGACGCCAGGCTGAACAGTTCCGGCTGGTTGATCAGCGTCATGATGCGTTTCGCGCCATGCTGTTTGGCGAGCAGCGAGCAGAGAATGTTACTTTCATCATTCTCGGTCGCGGCGATAAAAACATCCGCCCCTTCGATCCCTTCGTCTTGCAAGGTGTGGATATCGCTCCCTTCGGCGTGGATGACCAGGGTGTTCTTCAATTTGGCGGACAGGGTCTCGCAGCGTTTCATATCACGGTCGATCAGGCGGGTATTGAACTTTTGTTTTTCCAGCTGTTCGGCTATGCGCAGACCGATCCGACCCCCGCCGAGGATGAAGGCACGTTGTGAACGGCTGTGCGACACGCCCTCCAGCTTGAGCAAATACTGGATTGCAGGCAGGTCCTTATGGTGAGCGAAGACAAAAATACTGTCGCCGGAGTAGATGATATCGTCGCCCCGGGGGATAATTGTTTGTCCCTTGCGCGTGATCGCGGCAATGACAAAACGGTACATCCCGCGGATATCGCCCAGCTCTTTCAAGGTCAAATCACAGAGCGGGCTGTCCTCATTGATACGATAACCGAGAAACTGAATCTGCCCGTCGACGAATTCAGCGACATCAAAGGCCCCGTGGCGACAGGCGATTTTGGCAATTTCATCAGCGACAGCATCCTCCGGGTTGATCAACAGGCTGATGCCGAGTTTTTCTTTGGAAAGGATCGCACCATGGCTGGAATATTCGATACTCTTGACCCGGGCGACCAACGTTTTAACGTGATATTCACGGGCGATGAGGCAAGCAAGGATATTGACTTCATCAAGGTCAGTGACAGCAATAAAAATATCCGTGGTCTTGATCCCGGCTTGTTCCAGACTCTCTGCACTGGCACCGTTGCCGAGGATGCCGAGTAAATTCAGACGGTCCCTGGCGCGGAGCAATTGGTCTTCATTGCTGTCCACCAGGGTGACTTCATGGTTTTCCGCGGCCAGCCGTTCGCACAAAAAATAACCGACCTGACCGGCACCAACAATCAGAATTTTCATAAATGACTTCGTTTCTTTCTGCTGCACAATGTCACAATCACAGCGGCAACACATGCCATATTTGAAAAAAATATGCAAGGCGAACAGATTCTAGCATACTTGTTCGCCCTCTGCGGGTAAGTTAGAGCCTGTCCCATTTAGTCGTTTTTTTGAGCAGCACACTCAACGGCATGGCCAGCAAATGTAGAAAGAGAGATC
>JARGFI010000056.1 GCA_029210745.1 Desulfuromonadales bacterium | reverse complement strand
CTGGGATGATAATTGACCCTGCCGGTTCCAACCCGCCCTTTTCTTGCTTGCACCCGGAACAGCCCTCTGTTATCAATAAAAAAGAGGCTTAATCCTCCAACTCGACGGACTTTATGGAACACCTGATCGGTCAGTTGACCTGCCGTTTGGTCGATTTTTTCGGTACCGACGCCCGGCGCATCGAACACGCGCTGCTGGTGCTGCATCACAGCCTGAATCTATGTCGTGAACAAACGAATATTGACCGCGATATCATCATTGCCGCGGCACTGTTGCACGATGTTGCCATCAGGCCGGCCGAAGCGGCGCATGGCTACAATACCGGCAAGTTACAGGAAATATACGGCCCTGACGAGGCCGAAAAAATCCTGCACGCAATGGCTTTTCCGTAAGAGAAGATTACCGTGGTGCGGGAGATTATCGGCAATCATCACTCGCCGTCGCGGTTTGACTATCCAGAGCTGGATGTGCTGAAAGCGGCTGACCTGATAGTGAATCGTGACGGGTAGAATAACGTTGGCCCACACACGACCGGAACGACCCTCCCCCTGAACGAGGACATGATGAATATCGACGCATTTTGTCAGCATTTGTTGAAAATCTACAGCGCCACCGAAAGAGAACGTCGTCTGGAGATGATTGTGCGGGAGATTGCCGCTTTTTTCGGGGTCCGTTCCCATGAGGTCGGTTTATTCAAGATTGATCCCGCCGGGCGCAATGCGTCACTGAGCTGGCCACCTTCACGCCGTGGCAGTATGGTCAACTTTCCGCTCAAATCGTTCGTCACTTCATTGGTGGCGTTGACGATCAAGGATCGCCAGCCACGGATCGATAATACCTTCGCCGACACCAATCACCTGCACATGATGGAACGCACCCCGGACGACCCGGAGCACCGCCTCCCGATCCAGAAAATTATCAGTGTCCCGGCAATCTGGGACAATTCCGTGCGCTGGGTGATTCAAGTCAGTCGCAAGGGGAGAACACCGGATGAGGCGGGCGCTGATTTTACTGCGGTGGAGTTGGACCAGCTTGAGCGGATTGCCGCTACGATCGGACAGCTCGAACTATAAAGCCTGATGCGCTTCGCCGTTTTTCACTTTCCTTGCGTGATCAACGGCTGCGAACGGAAAGATCACCACACTATTTGACACCGCCACACCGCTTGCTACTCTTTCAGAGTATTTTTCCATCTTCGGTTGAGGATATATGAACTTTCGACATAAACTTGGTAAATTTCTGGTTGAAGCGGGAGTTGTCAGTGAAGCGGCGATTGAAAAAGCCCTTGAAGAACAGCGGCGCGGAGGTGGGCGACTTGGGGCGACGCTGGTCAGCCTCAAGCTGTGTACCGAAGATCAGATTCGTAGCGCGCTCAAAGACCAGATGGGGGTGGAAGTTGTCAATCTGGAAGACGTCATTCCCGACCCTAACCTGCAAAACCTGCTTTCTGTCGAGCTGATCCGTAAATACGAAGTCATTCCGATCAAATGTGAAGACCGCAAGTTGTGGGTCGCGATGATGGACCCCTATAACCTGACGGCGATTGACGACATTCGCTTCAAGACCGGATTTTCGCGACTGGTGATTGCGACCTGCACCGAGGGCGACTTTAAACGCTATATCGAGGAACACCTTGAAACCAAGGGGCTGATCGACGAGATTCTGCAAGGGGGGGACTTCTACAACAAGGCAATTGAGCAACTGGAAAACGTCGAGCTGCGCGAACCGGGTGAGGACGAGCCGACCTCCGCTGCACTCCTCGCTCACGAACTGCGGCTGGCAAGCACCCAGTCCCCGATCGTTACGCTATGTAATTTTCTGCTGGTCGAGGCAATCAACCGCCGTGCCAGCGATATCCATGTCGAGCCTTACTCCACCTCATTGCGAATTCGGCTCCGTGTCGATGGCCGTTTGCGCACTATTCTCAGCCCGCCGAAACGACTGGCTCCGGCAATCACCGCTCGGCTCAAGGTCATGAGTGATATGGATATCACCATCCGTCGAATTTCTCAAGACGGTCATCTGGCCGTTAACTATCAAGGGCAGGTCATCCATTTCCGGGTCTCGACAATCCCCACCGTTTATGGTGAAAAAACGGTGCTGCGCCTGCTGAAAAAAGACAACAAACTTGAAACCCTCCACCAGCTTGGCTTTGATCCCGATGATATCAAGATCTTCGAGAGCTGTCTTAATGCCCCGCACGGCATGATCCTGATCACCGGACCGACCGGAAGCGGGAAAACGGCAACTCTCCACTCGGGGCTGAATGTTATCAGCAACTCGGAACTCAATATTGTTACCCTGGAAGATCCGGTCGAGGCAACGCTCCCCGGTATCAACCATATTCCAGTCAATAAGCGTGGCGGAATGAATTTTGCGGACGGTCTGCGCTCAATCCTGCGTCAGGACCCGGACGTTATTTTTCTCGGTGAAATTCGCGACACGGAAGTCGCCACCATCGCCATGCGTGCAGCCCAGACGGGACATCTGGTCTTGTCGACCCTGCATACCAACAATGCTGTCGAGTCGATTGTCCGGCTGCTCGACATGGGCATTCCCCACTATGTCATCACCAGCACCCTGTTACTGGTAATGGCCCAGAGACTGGTGCGCAAGGTCTGTGACGTTTGTGCCGAGTTTGTCGAACCCACCCGTGAAAACCTCGATTTTCTTGGCATTGAGCCGGAAGATTCCGCGAATGTCATCTTGCGACAGGGGACGGGGTGCTCGGCTTGCATGGAGAGTGGTTATCGTGGTCGCACCGCGATCTACGAGCTGATAAGAATTACCGATGAAATCAAGGAATTGATCCGCAAAGGAGCGAGCAGCCAGGAACTGCTTGAGTGTGCCCGAGTCGACGGAACACGTTCCCTTTTTGAGGCTGGACGCGAAAAAGTCCTCCATGGCATTACCACCATCGATGAATTGAAAAAAACGCTCTATGTCGGGAACAACTAGTTTTTTTGCATACCTGCAAAAAAACTGCATCGATCCTCTTTTACTTTTGCGAAAAGCTGTGTAGATCACTTCAAATTAAAACCTAACGTGCTGAAATAAAATAATAATTATTGTTATCACAGGTGTTATAAAATGCGCCTAATGATAATTTCATTCCTTTTCCTATAACGCTTTTGCTGTTCTGCAAAAGTTTTTTCCAGCCATTGATCGTTCCAGTATCTAATGAAACTTTTTAACTTACTGAAACATAATAACTATCCGATTTTTGATAAACAGATCAAACACTGGTATAATCATTGCCATACACTCCGGAAAGACGTTCTAACCCTCAACGATTTCGGAGAATCCCATGAACGTACAAATTGATAATTTCAAACTGGATTACGATGACCTTGGCAGTGGCCCGGCAGTCCTTTTGATTCACGGGTTCCCTCTTGACCGGCGCATGTGGCGTGAGCAATGCACAACTCTGGCACAGGCGGGATATCGGGTGATTGCGCCAGACCTGCGCGGATTCGGCGCGAGCCAGTCGGGGGACGCCTCTTTTACTCTCTCGACCCATGCGGATGACATTATTAAGTTGATGAATTGTCTTGGTATCGGGCGGGCGGTGATGATTGGTGCCTCATCTGGCAACGCGGTGATTCTGGAACTGCTCGCCAAATATCCTCAGCGTGTCGCGGGGACTTGCCTGCTGGCGCCTCCGATCGTGGAGCAGAACAGCGCGGACTGCTCGCGGCGTCTGGCGCTTGAAGAATTGGCGCGCGATGGTCAACGCCGCGCGGCTATCGACGGCCTTTGCCAGGAGTTTCTGCCTCATGCGGGGGCGACCCTCGTCGGGCGCGGTTTGGCCGGAGAGATTCGCCAATGGATCGAAAGTTGTTCTTCCACAGCATTGGCGCGCACCATGTCCGCCTGCACCCGACGCCTCAACTGGAACGAAATTGCACAGCGTTGCCCGTTGCCGATGCTGGCGCTGTTCGGTGATCGTGACACCATTGCTCCGCCGCCCGCCACGCTCGGCATGCCATTTGTTCATCATGTCATTCGCGGCGGTGGTCATCTCTTTAATCTGGAATGCGCGCACGCTGTCAACCGCTGTCTGCTGGCCTTTCTGGAGAGTTTGAGCGTGATCAAGCCGGCGCTGTTTCGTCACGTCGCCGTTGCCGTCTGAGGCGCACAAAAAAACGGGAACCTGCGGGCTCCCGTTTTTTTGTGCAAATGGTAGCGCATTACGTCAACGCTCGATCAGCAGCCGGATCATGCGGCGCAGCGGTTCCGCCGCCCCCCACAATAACTGATCGCCGACTGTGAACGCGGACAGATACTCTGGCCCCATGTTCATCTTGCGCAACCGCCCGACCGGCACGGTCAAGGTTCCTGATACCGCGGTCGGGGTGAGCCGCGCCAGCGAATCGGCCTTGGTGTTCGGCACCAGTTCAACCCACGGGTTGTGGGTGCGAATCAGCTCCTCAATCTCTGCCATCGGTAGATCTTTTTTCAGTTTAATGGTCAGCGCCTGGCTGTGACAACGCATCGCCCCGATGCGGACGCACAGCCCGTCAATCGGGATCATCCGCCCGGATCCGAGGATCTTGTTGGTTTCAACCAACCCCTTCCACTCTTCGCGGCTCTGACCGTCTTCGACTTCACGGTCGATCCACGGCAACAGACTGCCAGCGAGCGGAAAACCGAAGTTTTCTGTCGGCAGAACGTTGCCGTTCAGTGTCGTCGTGATCTGACGGTCGATATCCAGAATCGCCGACGCGGGATCAGCCAGCAGTGTGGCGACGCTGCCGTGCAGCCCCCCCATCTGACTGATGAGTTCGCGCATGTTCGGCGCGCCTGCCCCGGATGCCGCCTGATAGGTCATCGCGGTCATCCACTCGATCAACCCGGCACGAAACAGGCCGCCCAACGCCATCAGCATCAGACTGACGGTGCAGTTGCCGCCGATGTAGTCCTTGATGCCGCTGGTCAGGGCGGTGTCAATGACGTGTTGATTGACCGGGTCGAGAACAATGACGGCATTATCTGCCATGCGTAAGGTCGAAGCGGCATCGATCCAGTAGCCCTGCCAACCGGCAGCACGCAGTTGCGGATGCACCGCTTTGGTGTAATCGCCCCCCTGACAGGTGATAATGGCGTCAAGCTTTTTCAGCTGCTCAATGTCATCCGCACGTTGCAAGGTTCCCGCAGCAAACGGTGCCGGTTGCCCTGCCTGTGAGGTTGAAAAAAACACCGGCTCGATAAACTCGAAATCCTTTTCCTCCTGCATGCGTTGCAGCAGAACCGACCCGACCATCCCTCGCCAACCAACAATACCTACTTTCATTGTTTTGACTCCTTCTGTGGAGAATTTTTTATTCAAGGTGGTGGATTATATCTGAAATGGGAAACTTTTCAACGCAATTTACTGATCAAGTCGTTCGGTGATAAGCGCCCGCACATAAATTTCGACCATCTTTGCCCTGATTTATGCTATGAATCAGCCATGCAAAAACCAATCATTGTCATTGGCGGCGGTGCTGCGGGGATCCTGGCTGCCGGGATCGCGGCGCAAAACGGAGCCAGGGTTCTACTCCTCGAAAAGAAAAAACGTCCGGGGCTGAAACTCTGCATTACCGGCAAGGGGCGCTGCAACCTCACCAATACCGCCGATCTTCGCGAGTTTATTGCTCATTTCGGGATCAATGGACGCTTTCTCCGCCAGGCCTTCCACCGCTTTTTCAGCACAGAGTTGCTCGTATTATTTGCCTCTATCGGTCTGCCGGTGGTCACCGAACGGGGAGGGCGAGTCTTCCCTGCAAGTGGCAGGGCGGGCGATGTTGTTGACGTGCTGGTGGCGTGGGTTAAATCGTTCGGGGTCAAGATCAGCACCGGTGCGACGGTCGAACGCCTGGTGAGTGACCAGGGTCAAATCATCGGCGTGGTGGTCAACAACAACATGATTGCCGCCGCTGCGGTTATCGTCGCGACGGGGGGTGCATCATATCCCGACACTGGTTCAACCGGCGACGGTTACCGTCTGGCCACCGCCGTGGGCCATCGCCTGGTGCCGATCCGCCCGGCGCTGGTCCCGTTGACGTCGAGCGATCCAGCTATTTTGCTGTTGAACGGACTCCAGCTGAAAAACATCAACGCAGCGCTTTTTGTGAACGGTAAAAAGGTGCGGGAAGCGTTCGGTGAACTGACCTTTACCGATACGGGGATTTCCGGCCCGGTGATTCTGACGATCAGTGGCGCGGTGGTCGATGCGCTCAATGAGGGGCAAAAGGTCGAACTGCATCTTGATCTCAAACCGGCTCTCGATGACAAAAAACTCGATGCCCGGCTGCTGCGGGATTTTCAGCAGCGCCACCAGGAAGAGTTGAAAAACATTCTGCGCGGTTTGCTGCCGATGGCGATGATTCCGGTCTGTCTGGCGATGACCGGAATCCCCGATGGGCGTCTTGGACATAGCGTCACTGCGGTGGAAAGAAAGCAGTTGCGCTGCTGGATGAAAAACTTCATCATTCAGGTAAATGGTCATCGCCCCCTCGATGAGGCGATCGTTACCGCCGGAGGTATTTCAGTCAGGGAGATCGATCCCCGCACCATGGCCTCTAAAATCGTTGACGGACTTTACTTTGCCGGTGAGGTGCTCGACCTTCAGGCCGATACCGGCGGGTTCAATCTCCAGGCCGCATTTTCAACCGGCTGGCTTGCCGGTCTGTCGGCCGCAACGATTCACGCTGACACCAGACCATCTGATGACAGCACGATCAATCCCTGACCGCTTGCTGTCGGCGCAGGCTTGACAGTCCTCTGCATCTTTGTGAAAATTCGTTTGGATTGTTCTGGATTTCCCTCGCTTTAAGGAGCCTGTTTTGGCCTCTCTGGACTTCGCCAAAGAAAAGTACGTCTTTCGCAAATTTTACGACAGCAATCGTCCCCGGCTGGAGAAGGTCTGTAAAGATTACATCAGCCTTATCGGCACACTGCTCAAAGAAGCGCGGGTCGGTGAGGTGACTAAAATCGAAGGGCGGGTGAAGGACCGGGAAGAATGCATCAAAAAATTTCACCGCAAGTATCAGAGCAAGTTCGAAACGGATGAACAACCTTATGAGATCAAGGACTATCTGACCGACTTGATCGGCATCCGTGTGGTCTGTCTTTATGAGGACCAGATCGCAGCCGTCTCGGAGGTGCTGCAAAAGCACTTCAGGATCATTGATGTCACTGACAAGATTACGGCTGTCGAAAGCACGGAGGGATCCTTCGGCTACAAAGGGCTGCATATGGATATGGTCCTCAACGAGGAGCTGGCTACACAACAAAAATATCAGCAATATAAAGGTATTCCGTTCGAAGTCCAGATCAGGTCGCTGATTCAGGATGCCTGGAGCGTACTCGATCACAAGATCAAATACAAAAAATCGATCCCGGTCGATCTCAAGCGCCGGATTAATATTCTTTCCGCTCTTTTTGAACTGGCTGACCGGGAGTTCAAGGAAATTCGCAATGCTACCAGAGAGCTGATTCAGCAAGCCACGGTCGCGCCGGTGGTCGAATTGCCTGACGCCAACAGCGAAGTTAGCGAACCTTCCTCAACCAGCGACAAAACCATCAATGCGTTTAATTTTCTGCGCATCGCCACGCATTTTTTCCGGGATTTCGAATTTGAGGATTACAAAGTTGACGATTTTGTGCAGGGGATTTTAAGGCTCGACGATTCTTTTCAGAAAGCCGATCTGCACAAAAGTTTGACCGAAAACCTGAAAATTGTCAGTGAATATCGCGATAATTTCATGCTTGAAAATCGCGACAGTTCCTTCAGTCCCTACACCACCATCCGCCATTGTCTTTACCTTTACAATCCGGAAACTTTCAGCCGGATTCTTGCCACGCGTCCGAAAGAACGTTTTACCAGCTGGTTGCAGGAATTTCATGGCGGCTCGCCCTGAGCCCCTTGGGGTTCCAGTGACCTCCAGGGATCTGATCGTTAAAAATGTGTCTCTGAAGACCCCTGTGCCCAGGTAAGGTGCCGGTTCTTTCTTTAACCGCGCAACTCCCCGCTAAAGCAGCTTTTTCCTTGACTTATCGTACTGTTTTGATAGGTTGCTACACTTGATTTTTATCTAGAACCGGCTCGGAGGAGACCATGGATTATAAAGACACCCTGAACTTGCCAGTGACCGATTTTCCGATGCGCGGCAATCTGCCGCAACGTGAACCGGAAATGCAGAAAAAATGGCAGGAGATCGACATTGATGCCAAACTCAGGGAGCGCGGTGTCGAGCTGCCGAATTTTACCCTGCACGACGGCCCTCCCTACGCCAACGGACATATCCATATCGGCCATGCGCTGAACAAGATTCTCAAGGATATCGTCATTCGCAGCCGCCGCATGCAAGGGTTTTATGCGCCCTATGTTCCCGGTTGGGATTGCCATGGCCTGCCGATTGAACTGATGGTCGACAAGAAGCTCGGCAAGAAGAAGCGCGACATGAGCAAAGCGGAAGTGCGTAAGGAGTGCCGGGCCTACGCCGCGGAATGGGTCAGGATCCAGAGCGAGGAGTTCCAGCGTCTCGGCATCTTTGGCGACTGGGAGCATCCCTACTTGACGATGACCCCTGACTATGAAGCCGCCACCGCCCGTGAACTGGCCCGCTTTGCCGAGCGCGGCGCGCTCTACAAGGGGAAAAAACCGGTGCACTGGTGCTCGTCATGCGTCACTGCGCTGGCCGAAGCTGAAGTCGAATATGCCGAACACACCTCGGTATCGATCTTTGTCAAATTTCCCTACCTCGACGAACTTCCCGCAGAACTAGGCTCCTTGCAGGGGAAGCCCCTTTCCTTTGTCATCTGGACGACGACCCCGTGGACGATCCCGGCCAACCTCGGTGTGTGTCTTAATCCCAAACTTGACTATGTTGCGGTTGCGGTCAACGGCGAAGTGCTGGTCTTCGCCGAGGGGCTTCACGCGGCGGTACTCAAGGAGGTTGGCAGCAATGATTATCAGGTGCTGGCCACCTTCTCCGGGAAACTGTTCGACAAGAAGAACTGCAAACACCCCTTTTACGATCGCCCGTCGCTAATCATGCTCGGCGACCATGTCACCCTCGAAGCCGGAACCGGCTGTGTTCACACGGCTCCCGGTCACGGCCAGGATGACTACGTGGTCGGTTTGCGTTATGGGCTGGAGGTTTATAATCCGGTCGATGATTACGGGCGCTATCGCCCTGAGGTTGAATTCTTTGGCGGCATCAAGGTCGCCGAAGCGAACGACGCAGTCAACGCCAAACTGACCGAAGTCGGCGCACTCCTCAAGCAGAGCAGCCTGTCGCACAGCTATCCGCACTGCTGGCGCTGCAAAAAACCGATCATCTTTCGCGCGACCGAGCAATGGTTTATCTCGATGGCGGAGAACGGCCTGCGTGACAAAGCTTTGCAGCATATCAACGATGTGCAGTGGATTCCGCATTGGGGGCGCGAACGCATCTACAATATGATCGAGAGTCGTCCCGACTGGTGCATCAGCCGGCAACGCAGCTGGGGGGTGCCGATCACTGTTTTTTACTGCGCCAAGTGTGAAGAACCCCTTGCCGACGCCAAGGTCATGCACCATGTTGCCGACCTTTTTGAAAACGGCGGCAGCGACCAGTGGTTTGAAAAGGAAGCCCATGAGCTGATGCCGGCAGGCACCACTTGCCCGGCCTGCGGGCATGACCAGTTCCGCAAGGAGATGGATATCCTCGATGTCTGGTTCGATTCCGGTGTGTCACACGCCGCCGTGGTCGAAAAACGTCCGGAACTTGCGACCCCGGCGGATCTGTACCTGGAGGGGAGCGACCAGCATCGCGGCTGGTTCCACTCGTCGCTGCTGGCGTCGGTCGGCACCCGCGATGTCGCTCCGTATAAAGCGGTTCTGACTCACGGCTTCGTCCTCGACCAGAACGGGCGACCGATGTCAAAATCGCTCGGCAACGTCGTTTCACCGGAAGAGGTGATCAGCAAGTTCGGCGCTGAAATTCTGCGCCTGTGGGTTGCCACTCAGGATTATCGCAACGATACCCGCGTTGGCGACGCGATTCTCAAACAGGTGTCGGAAGCCTATCGGCGCATTCGCAATACCGCCCGCTACATCCTCGGCAATCTCCACGATTTTAACCCGGCAACCGATCTGGTCGCGCCCGGCGAGCTGGTCGAAATCGATCGCTGGGCGTTATCGAAGCTGGAGGGATTGACCTCCCGCGTTGAAAAAGCTTACGTCGACTACGATTTTCACATCCTTTATCATGCGGTACACAATTTTTGTTCCGTCGATATGAGTGCCTTTTACCTCGACATTCTCAAGGATCGTCTCTACATCGCTCCGGCTGCCAGCGTCGCCCGGCGCAGCGCGCAGACCGCCATGTATTATATCCTCGACGCGCTGACCCGGTTGATTGCGCCGGTTCTGGCTTTCACTGCCGACGAGATCTGGGCCGAACTGCCTGGTGAACGCGAGGAGAGTGTCCATCTGGCGCGCTTTCCGCGTTTTGAGCTGAAGCTGATCGACAGCGAACTGGAAGCCCGCTACGAGCGTCTGATGAAGATTCGGACCGACGTGTCGAAAGCGCTGGAAGTTGCGCGCGGCGACAAGCGCATCGGCCATTCCCTCGACGCCAGGGTGCTGCTCGCGGCCGAGGGACCGGTGCAACAATTGCTCCACGATTATCGTGACGAGCTGGCGACCTTCTTTATTGTCTCGCAAGTCGAGGTATGTGAGACGCTCAACGACGGCTGTGCCGGTGAGCAAGTCAGCGGGTTGCAAATCCGCATCGACAAGGCCGCAGGTAAAAAATGTGAGCGCTGCTGGAACTATGCGGAAACGGTTGGCAGCCACACCGACCACCCGACCATCTGCACCCGTTGCCGTACGGCACTCGGTTGATCAGGAGCTGACGGATGCGTTTTCGGCTTCTTTTATTACTCACGCCGCTGCTCGTGATTATCGATCAGGCGACAAAACTCTATATCGACCGGAACTTTTATCTGCATCAGTCGGTGACGGTGATCGAAAATTTTTTCAACATCACCTACGTCCGCAACAAAGGCGCGGCGTTCGGCATTCTGGCGGACAGCGCAATCCGGATTCCGTTTTTTATCGTCATTACTCTCGTTGCTTTAATCGGTATCCTCTGCTATCTGAACAAGTTGTCGTCCACCCAGAGATTGCTTAATCTGTCGCTGGTGCTGATTTTTTCCGGGGCGTTCGGCAACCTGATCGACCGGGTGCGCTGCGGGGAGGTTATCGATTTTCTCGATGTGCACTGGTACCGCTACCATTGGCCGGCCTTTAATGTTGCCGACTCGGCAATCTGCGTCGGGGTCGCTCTGCTGCTGCTCGATATGTGGTTGTCAGAACGTGCAAAAAAGGTTGCAACCGCGATTTCAGGAGGTGAGTCGTGAAATCGTTGCTGTTGTTTTTCGGTCTGTTCACTATCTTGAGTCTGGGTGGCTGCGAAACCGGTCGCGGCTTGAAAAAGGATTTACGCGAGGTCGGCAAGGAGATCGGCGCCGGATTCTCTGAAACCGGCCGCGTAATCAAGGATTCTGTCAAATAAGAAGGAGATGCCACGATGACAAAACAGTGGGTGATCCTGCTGATTGTGCTGTTTAGCGTCAGCGGTTGCAATACCGTCAAGGGTCTGGAAAAAGACCTTACCAAGGCGGGGAAGGGGATCGAAAAAGGGATTGAAAAAACCGGCGAGGGCTTGGAACGCCTGGGTGAAAAAATGCAATAGCTGCCGCCAGCCTGAAATATTCTCAAAAAAAAGCGTGCCACCTGGGCACGCTCTTTTTTTGCACTGTCTGCAGTTGCCGAATTACTTGGCGAGCAGTTCAACCACTTTGTCGGTGAAGGGGTTGGCAAAGAGGATGATCATCGCCACAACAAAAACGTAGATGGCCAGAGACTCGATCATCGCCAGACCGATCATCATCGTGGTCAGGATCTTGCCACTTGCGCCCGGATTACGCGCAACGCCTTCAACAGCTTTCTGAATTGCCAGACCTTGACCGATACCGGTACCGAAAGAACCGAGACCCATGCCGATACCTGCTGCCATTACACACCATGCGAAAAATTCCATTGTTTTACTCCTTCTGTAACTGTGGGTTTATTGTTCCTAAATAATATAGGACCTGATTCGCCGCAGCGAATTAATGTGCTTCTTCAAGTGCTCCGGCAATGTAAATCATTGCCAGCAGGGTAAAAACGAACGTCTGGATAAAGGCGATCAGTACCCCCATCAGCATCATCGGCACCGGCAGCAGGAACGGCACCAGCATCAGGAAGATCATCAGGACGATTTCATGTCCGTACATGTTCCCGAAAAGACGCAGTGAAAGCGACAACGGGCGGGCCAGATGGCCAATAATTTCAATAATGAAGATCAACGGTGCCAGCACCAGGATCGGGCCCATGAAGTGTTTGAGATAGGACACGCCATGCTCCTTGAAACCGATCACATGGGTCATCACAAAGACCGTCAGCGCCAGGGCAAAGTTGGTGTTCAGGTTTGCCGTTGGTGGATAAAACCCGGGGATCAACGCAATCAGGTTCGAGACCAGAATAAAGAGCGCAAAGGTCGCCAGCATCGGGAAGTAAGACATCCCTTTGGGCCCCATGGTATCGTGAACCATCCCTTCAATCCCTGAAACAACGGTCTCCATGAGGTTTTGTACCCCATCCGGAACCATCTTCACCGCACGGGAAGCAATAAATGCCAGCACGATCAATACCAGCATGACAAACCAGGTATAGGTCACGTGTTCGCCGACGTGCATATGCAGTTGTTCTTCAAGCCACTTCAGAAATAAAAATGGGTGAGTCATGAGCTTACGGCCTCCTCGTAAACATCGATCGTTCTATTGCGACACAGAGAATATTCAGGATCACGGTTGACAACCCGACGGCGAGTCCGAGAGGATTCACCTTGAGCACCACGATTAAAACCACCAGGGTCGCGGCCAGTGCGCCGAGTCGCACAAAATATGAATGTTTAAAACCACGAGCCGCGAAGCTCGTCGGATTTTTCAGCGTTTTTACCAGCGCGTGATGCAGCCAGTAAAAACCGACAATCGCGGTCAATCCGCCAGCCAATACGCCGAGCGTGACTGCTTTGGAATGCCACAATAAACTGAGAATCAGCAGCGCGCAGAGAATAACCCAGTTGCGTATCGCCAGCTGCCGGGGCAGCTGTTCATCGCGGTCCGTCTCCACCTGCTTGGTTGTCGTCATCATTATGTTGCTGGCGACGCAACTCCCGATCCGTTAAAATGTAAATATTACGAAAACCCGACACAATGCCTAAGCCGAGGAAAATCATGGTTAACCACGGTTCGGTTCCGAGCCACTTGTCAAGATAGTGCCCCATCGCCAAACCGATGAGGGTTGAGGCAACGACCGAAATGCCGACACTGGAAAGAAATCCCAGTGATTTAATCAGTTCCCGCTTGTTTTCAGCCATGATTTTTAATTGTATACAGCATACGGTCAGAGGTAAAAACCACGGATAAATAGCACAGAGAAGAGATCAGTGTCAACCGCTTTGTGCACCCGACAATCCCCTCACGAAAATAGTGGCCTCCGGTTCATTGCGCAAGGAACATACCTTGGTTTTGTTCTGTTTTAAAAGTTGTGCGAAGCGGACAGGAAGACACTCAAATTATCAACATCCACTTTTTGTATCTGGGTGCTGTCGCCAATCATTTGAGCATCACCGGAACCGGTGGCGTAGCTGACACCAAGCGTCGTGCCGCTGGCCTTGGTAAAGTGTGTCAGGCTCAGACTTCCTCCGTAGATGTCGATATGCTCCTGCTGGTTTTTTCCACCGTTTTTAACATCGGGGGTATTGGCCCGATCGGTAAACAGTCCTCCCCTGATGGCCAGGCTGTCGTTCAAATAATATTCAACCCCGGCAGCAAGGTTGAAATTAGCCTCTTTGATGGAGTTGCCGGTCACTTTGATGTAGTAGCTGGCGTCACTGAGCAGGGCGGGAGAAGGGAACCAGGCCACACCTGCCGTTGTTGCCCAGGGGTGATCCGGCTTGACCTCGGAATTCACAATCTCCATCAACACCAGATCAGGATCGCTGAACCCCTTACTTGAAATTCCCCGGTAGGTCGTCTGTTCGCGCAGGTCGGTCGAGGTAATCCAGAGCCGTGACACGGTCAGCCCCAAAGTCAATTTATCGGTCAGTTCGCCCATCAGGCCGAGCTTTGGCTGCACGCCCCAATCGGTGCGGTTCTGATACTGATTGGTCCACTCGAATTCACCGGTGTCAAGCACCTGGTTGCGAATCACTGTCGCGTCACGATAATGGAGATAGATTGTTGTCCCTATTGACCAGTTTTCACTCAGGGAGATAGCCAGACTGGGGCCAAAATTATAGGTATTGTCCACATCGTTGACATTGATTCTATAGGTATCAATCTTTGCTCCGACGCTCGATTGCAGATCGCTGAAACTCTGCTTCTGGTTGCGCTGAACGGCATCCGGGACAGCATAAGACAGCCCCACTTTAATTTTTCCAAGACTGCCGACAAAGCCGAAATAGTTCGGCAGCAAAACCGATGATTCCTGTTCATAATCGCCGCCATTGCCATTGGCCAGAGTCAAAGTATCTTTATAGACTTTTTGTAACTGTTCAGCTCTTTTGTAGGAGCGGCTTTAGCCGCGAACCATCGCGCCTGAAGGCGACTCCTACAACGTC
>JARGFI010000055.1 GCA_029210745.1 Desulfuromonadales bacterium | reverse complement strand
CATGGCCGGAACACCGACCTGACGAGCCAGCAGGATATGCTCACGGGTCTGGGGCATCGGACCGTCGGCGGCGGAACAGACCAGAATCGCGCCGTCCATCTGCGCGGCACCGGTGATCATGTTCTTGACGTAGTCGGCGTGGCCGGGGCAGTCAACGTGTGCGTAGTGACGATTTTCAGTTTCGTACTCGACGTGGGCGGTGGCGATAGTAATCCCGCGCTCACGCTCTTCCGGGGCGTTGTCGATAGCGTCAAAGGCTTTGAATTCACCCTTGCCGGTCAGCTCCATCAGAACCTTGGTGATGGCGGCGGTCAGTGTCGTCTTGCCATGGTCAACGTGACCGATCGTCCCAATATTGACGTGGGGCTTTGTTCTCTCAAATTTTGCTTTGGCCATGCCTGAACCTCTTTCCGACTATTTATTACTCTCGGGAAATGTAGTTAACCCTTAATTTTTGCTATAACTTCTTCAGCAATTGCCTTCGGTACCTGCTCGTAGTGCTCAAATGTCATCGTATAGGTCGCGCGCCCCTGGGTTGCGCTGCGCACATCGGTTGCATATCCGAACATGTTGGACAGCGGCACCTGCGCCTTGATGACCTGGGCATTACCGCGTGACTCCATTCCCATGATACGCCCCCGACGACTGTTCAGATCGCCAATGACGTCACCCATATACTCTTCAGGAACGACGACCTCAACGGCCATGATCGGCTCCAGCAAGACCGGGCCGGCTTTCTTGGCCCCTTCCTTGAAACCCATCGAACCAGCAATCTTGAATGCCATTTCCGAAGAGTCGACGTCATGATACGAACCGTCAAAGCAGGTAACCTTGACGTCGGCAATCGGAAACCCTGCCAGGACACCATTCTCAGATGCCTCACGCGCCCCCGCACCGACAGCAGGAATATATTCACGCGGAATAACCCCGCCTTTAATGGCGTCGATAAACTCAAATCCGGCGCCGGGCTCCTGCGGCTCGATACGCAACCAGCAGTCGCCATATTGCCCACGCCCACCTGACTGCCGAACAAACTTGCCCTGCACTTCAACCGACTTGGTAATCGTCTCGCGATAAGCCACTTGCGGCTGACCGATATTCGCTTCGACTTTAAACTCGCGCTTCATCCGGTCAATGATGATCTCAAGGTGCAGCTCACCCATCCCCGAGAGGATCGTCTGTCCGGTTTCTTCATCAGTAAAGATGGTCAGGGACGGATCTTCCTGAACCAGCTTGGCGATCGCAGCACCCATTTTCTCCTGATCACTCTTGGTCTTCGGTTCAACCGCAATACTGATAACCGGAACCGGGAAGTCCATCGACTCCAGGAGACAGGGTTGTTTGATATCACAAAGGGTATCACCGGTCGTCGAGTACTTGAGACCGACCGCTGCTGCGATATCACCAGCGTAAACCTGTTTGATTTCTTCACGCTTGTTGGCATGCATCTTCAGCAGACGACCGAAACGCTCTTTTTTATCTTTATTGGCATTCAGCACATGCGCGCCAGACTCCGCCACACCGGAATAGACGCGGAAGAACGTCAACTGCCCGACAAACGGGTCAGACATGACCTTGAATGCCAGTGCGGCAAACGGTTCCTCATCTGACGCGGGGCGCGTTAACTCCTGTGCGCCATCCGTCGTCGTGCCCGGAATTGCAGGGACATCGAGCGGAGAAGGCATGTAGTCGATAACCGCATCCAGCAACGGCTGCACGCCCTTGTTCTTGAATGCCGAACCACAGAGCACCGGATTGATTTCAAGATTGATCGTTGCGCGACGAACTCCGGCTTTAACCTCGGCGATGCTCAACTCCTCGCCACCGAGATATTTCTCCATCAACGTTTCATCGTTAGAGGAAATTTCTTCGAGCATGACTTCACGAGCAGCTGCAACTTCGTCGGCCATATCGGCTGGGATTTCAGCAATTTCGAACTCGGCACCCATCGATGCATCGTCATAGATAATTGCTTTCATCTCGACCAGATCGACAATCCCGGTGAAATAATCTTCTTTTCCGATAGGCAGCTGAATGGGAACGGGGTTGGCGCCAAGACGGTCTTTCATCATCTGTACGCCATGCATGAAATCGGCACCGATGCGATCCATCTTGTTGACAAAGGCAATACGGGGGACATGATACTTGTCAGCCTGACGCCAGACGGTCTCAGACTGAGGCTCAACGCCGCCGACGGAACAAAAAACCGCTACGGCACCATCGAGCACTTTAAGGGAGCGCTCTACTTCGATAGTGAAGTCAACGTGTCCGGGGGTATCAATAATATTAATGCGATGGTCTTTCCAGAAACAGGTCGTCGCAGCAGAGGTGATAGTAATCCCACGCTCCTGCTCCTGCTCCATCCAATCCATGGTCGCCGCACCATCATGGACTTCGCCAATCTTGTGCGAGACACCGGTATAATAAAGCACCCGTTCTGTCGTGGTGGTTTTACCGGCATCAATATGGGCCATGATGCCTATATTACGCGTTTTATTTAATGCAACTTGACGTGCCACTGTATTCTAATCTCCCGCTAAAAGCGTTCGCTTTATTGATTACCAGCGATAATGAGCAAACGCCTTGTTGGCCTCAGCCATGCGATGCGTGTCATCTTTTTTCTTCACCGATGCGCCACGATTGTTAGCCGCATCAAGGAATTCTCCAGCCAGTCGCTCACGCATCGATTTCTCACCACGCTTGCGTGCAAAGGTGATAATCCAACGCGTTGCCAAAGCATCACGGCGGCTGTAACGCACCTCAACGGGAACCTGATAGGTAGCACCACCGACACGGCGGGAACGAACCTCAAGCACCGGACGAACATTTGCGAGCGCCTTCTTGAAAATATCAAGAGCATCCTCACCCGTCCGTTCTTCAACCAGACTCAAAGCTCCGTAAACGATCTGCTCGGCGACACTCTTCTTGCCGTCCAGCATCAGGTTGTTCATAAATTTAGCGATCAATCGATCGTTGTATTTCGGATCAGGAAGAATCTCCCGCTTTGCAACCACTCTTCTTCTTGGCATAACGTCCTCTCAGCCCGTCTTGTTACTTCGGCCGCTTGGCTCCGTACTTGGAGCGGCTCTTCATACGATTTTTTACACCGGCAAGGTCAAGAGCCCCCCGCACAATTGTGTAACGTACACCAGGTAAATCCTTTACCCGGCCACCACGAATCAACACCACCGAGTGCTCCTGAAGATTGTGCCCGACACCCGGAATATATGAAGTTACAACCATTCCGTTGGTCAAACGAACCCGGGCAACTTTACGCAAAGCTGAGTTCGGTTTCTTCGGAGTCGTCGTATAAACCCGCGTACATACTCCGCGCTTCTGAGGATTACCCTTTAGCGCAGGCGTGGTTGATTTCTTTTCTTTTTTCTGGCGTCCATTACGGATCAACTGATTTATTGTCGGCATTAAACTACTCCCGAATCACTTTGTCTTCACTTGTCAAAAGAGCGTTTGTTCCCCAGAGGAAAACTCGCCGAATCTATCAATCTGGCGGGTCGTTGTCAAGCGCTTTTTTTTATTTATGCGCTTTTTCTTCACGGGGGGCACTACTCCTCTGAAACCACTCCCTGATCCGCCTCTACGGCATCCAGATCAAGGGCAATATCCTCTTCTTCAACCAACGGGGTATCCAGGTCATCCAATATATCAAGCCCTTCGATCCGCACGACCTCCTCCGCACGTTCTTCCGGCTCCTCAATCAAGAGGGTTGCACTTCGATACTTGGCGACCCCGGTTCCCGCCGGGATCAGGCGACCCATAATGACATTCTCCTTGAGCCCCCGCAGATAGTCAACCTTGCCGGCAATCGCCGCCTGAGTGAGAACCTTGGTCGTTTCCTGAAACGATGCCGCCGAGATAAAGGACTCAGTCGACAGTGATGCCTTCGTGATTCCCAACATCAACGGCTCACCGACTGCCGGTTGACCATCATCGTTCATTACGCGCTGGTTCTCCAGTTCAAACTCAATCCGGTCAACCTGGTCATCGAGCAAGAATTTGGTATCACCAACCTGCTTGATACGCACCCGACGCAGCATCTGACGAACGATCGTCTCAATGTGCTTATCGTTGATCTTGACCCCTTGCAGTCGGTAAACCTCCTGAACTTCGTCGACCAGGTATTTCGCCAGCTCCTTTTCACCAAGGACACGCAGAATATCGTGAGGGTTACTTGAACCATCCATCAGCGCCTCACCGGCCTTGACATAGTCGCCTTCATGAACGCTGATATGCTTGCCCTTCGGAATCAGATATTCCTTGCTCTCGCCAAGATCGGGGGTAACAACGACTTTCCGTTTGCCTTTTGAATCTTTGCCAAAAGACACTACCCCGTCAATTTCGGAGATAACTGCGAACTCTTTCGGCTTGCGTGCCTCAAAAAGCTCGGCGACGCGCGGCAGACCACCAGTAATATCCTTGGTCTTGGTCGTTTCCCGCGGGATCTTTGCCAGGATATCCCCGGCGCTGATCAGGTCGCCCTCAGAGACTGAAATATTGGCACCAACCGGGAGCATATAACGCGCGGGAGCACCATTGCCCAGCTTGGCGGTCTTGCCGTCCTCCCCCTTCAGGGTCAATCGAGGCCGTTTGTCAGCATCTTTGTACTCGACAATAACCTTGCGTGACAGCCCGGTAACCTCGTCAACCTGCTCCTCCATGGTGGCGCCTTCGAGGATATCGCCAAAACGGACACGCCCCGGAATCTCGGTCAGAATCGGAATGGTGTACGGGTCCCACTCAGCCAGTAAATCAGCGGGTTTCACCGGACCGTTTTCAGCGATCCGCAACACGGCACCGTAAACCACCT
Source organism: Desulfuromonadales bacterium (assembly GCA_029210745.1). GTDB lineage: Bacteria > Desulfobacterota > Desulfuromonadia > Desulfuromonadales > JAHYIW01 > JAHYIW01. The sequence continues at coordinate 10,682 of JARGFI010000055.1, read as the reverse complement.
CGTAACGTTCGCGCTCGCGACCGGTTTCGTCAACCACCGCTATTTCGGCGTTACGGTTCATGACGACATGGAGGCCATGGCTGTTGACGACCGTACTGAGGTTGATGTATTTGAGTGTCCCCTCAAAACGTGCTTCGAGTGATGTTTGCTCGGCCTTTCGAGACGCCGTCCCGCCGATATGGAAGGTCCGCATCGTCAACTGGGTGCCAGGCTCACCAATCGACTGGGCAGCAATGACCCCGACCGCCTCACCAAGATTAACCAGGTGACCACGAGCCAGATCGCGCCCGTAACAGGAGGCACAAATACCACGACGGCTCTGACACGTCAGCACCGAACGGATAGCCAGTTTTTCCAGACCCGCCGTTTCAATCTTCTTGACCAGATCTTCGTCGATTTGCTGATTGGCTTCGACCAGAACCTCGTCGGTTACCGGATCAAGAACATCGTCCAGTGTGGTTCGGCCAAGGATGCGATCGCCCAACGGCTCGATAACTTCGCCCCCTTCAGTGAGCGACGCAACGGTAATACCGTCGATTGTCCCGCAATCCTGTTCAGTAATAATTGCATCCTGGGCGACATCAACCAGTCGACGCGTCAGATAACCGGAGTTAGCCGTCTTGAGCGCGGTGTCAGCCAGACCTTTACGTGCGCCGTGTGTCGAGATGAAGTACTGCAGAACGGTCAGACCTTCACGGAAGTTCGCGGTAATCGGTGTCTCGATAATTTCACCGGAAGGCTTGGCCATCAATCCCCGCATCCCTGCGAGCTGGCGAATCTGCTGGGCGCTACCACGAGCTCCGGAATCGGCCATCATGTGAATAGCATTAAACGACGGAACCTTGATCGTGGTCTTGCCGTCCGGCGACACCATTTCATCGACCGACAAGTCACCGAGCATCGTCCCGGCAATATCTTCCGTACACTTGGCCCAGATATCGATAACCTTGTTATAACGCTCACCGTCGGTGATCAGACCTTCAGTGTACTGCTGCTGAATTTCTTTAACCTCACCGACTGCAGCATCGATGAATGCCCCCTTACTCTCCGGAATAACCATATCATCAAGACAGATCGAGATACCAGCGATCGTCGAATAGCGAAAACCGGTCTCCTTGAGGCGGTCTGCCAAAATAACGGTCGCCTTGTTGCCCGCCAGGCGGAAACAAACGTCAATCAATTCGGCGACCTGTTTCTTGGTCATGACCTTGTTGACCCATTCAAACGGAATCTCCGCCGGAATGACTTCGCGCAACAACACCCGCCCGACCGTCGTTTCAATGCGCTCAACCGGCTTTCCTTGCGCAGCGGGCATTCTCACGATAATTTTGGCCTGCAGATCGGCTCCTCCCGCATCGAACGCGATCCGGACCTCTTCCGGTGAAGAAAAAATCATCCCTTCGCCGGCAACGAAAGCCCGATCGCGGGTCATGTAATAGATGCCGAGAACCATGTCCTGTGAAGGGACAATGATCGGCTTACCGTTCGCCGGCGACAGAATATTATTCGTCGACATCATCAGAACCCGCGCTTCAATCTGACTTTCGATTGACAACGGCAGGTGAACCGCCATCTGGTCACCGTCAAAATCGGCATTGAATGCGGTACAAACCAGCGGATGAAGTTGTATTGCCTTCCCCTCGATCAATACCGGTTCGAACGCCTGAAATCCAAGGCGGTGCAAGGTCGGCGCGCGGTTGAGCATCACCGGGTGCTCCTTGATAACCTCCTCCAGCACGTCCCATACTTCGGTTTTTTCCTTTTCCACCATCTTTTTGGCACTTTTGATCGTGGTACAAAAACCTTTTTCTTCCAGCTTGTTGTAGATAAACGGCTTAAAGAGTTCGAGGGCCATCTTTTTGGGTAGCCCGCACTGGTGGAGCTTCAATTCCGGTCCGACGACGATCACTGAACGCCCGGAATAATCGACCCGTTTACCCAACAGGTTCTGCCGGAAACGCCCACCTTTCCCCTTGAGCATATCGGAGAGCGACTTCAGCGGGCGCTTGTTCGGACCGGTGATCGCCCGACCACGACGGCCATTATCAAACAGGGCATCGACCGATTCCTGCAACATGCGCTTTTCATTGCGGATAATGACTTCAGGAGCGCGCAGCTCCATCAGGCGTTTAAGACGATTATTTCGGTTGATCACCCGCCGATAGAGATCGTTCAGATCGGACGTCGCAAACCGACCGCCGTCGAGCGGAACCAGTGGTCGCAGCTCGGGCGGCAGAACCGGGAGCGTTTCGAGAATGATCCATTCGGGGCGATTGCCACTTTCGCGAAACGCTTCAACGACCTTGAGCCGCTTTGACACTTTTTTACGGCGCGCCTCGCTGGTCGCTTCTTTCATCTCCTCACGCAAAGATGCACCCAACGCCTCGACATCGATCGCACTGAGCAGCTCGCGGATCGCTTCCGCCCCCATTCCTGCGCTGAACTGCCCGGCATATTCATCCATCAGCTCGCGATACTTGTCTTCACTGAGAATCTGGCCGTCAAGCAGCGGCGTATCACCCTTGTCAAGAACCACGTAAGCTTCGAAATAAAGAATCTTTTCCAGCTCCTTGAGCGTCATGTCAAGGAGCGTGCCGATCCGTGACGGCAACGACTTCAGGAACCAGATATGGGCAACGGGACAAGCCAGGTCAATATGACCAAGACGCTCGCGGCGCACCTTGCTCGGGATAACTTCAACCCCGCACTTCTCGCAGACAATCCCGCGGTGTTTCATCCGCTTGTACTTGCCGCAATTACACTCGTAATCCTTGGTCGGACCGAAGATCTTCGCGCAGAACAGTCCATCACGTTCCGGCTTGAAGGTCCGATAGTTAATCGTTTCCGGTTTTTTTACTTCACCGAAAGAACGTTCCCGAATCTTTTCCGGCGAAGAAATCGACAGCCGGATTGCATTGAAATTCAAAGCATCATTCGGTCGATCAAAGAGGCTGAAAATATCTTCCACAGCGCATCCTCCTTATAGGATGGTGGTTATTCTTCTTCCAGAAGTTCGACATCAAGACAGAGCGACTGAAGCTCTTTTATCAAGACATTAAACGACTCCGGCAATCCCGCTTCAAGAGTATGCTTGCCCTTGACGATGGCTTCATAAATCCGTGTCCGCCCGGCAACATCATCCGACTTGACGGTCAGGAACTCCTGCAAGGCGTGCGCAGCACCATAAGCCTCCATCGCCCAGACCTCCATCTCACCCAGTCGCTGACCGCCGAACTGTGCCTTGCCGCCCAGCGGCTGTTGCGTCACCAGACTGTAAGGCCCAATCGACCGGGCATGAATCTTGTCGTCAACCAGGTGATGGAGCTTGAGAACATACATGATACCGACCGTGATCTGTTCCTTAAACGCGATTCCGGTCTTGCCGTTGTAGAGCGTCATCTGCCCCGAACTTTTAAAACCGGCCTTGCCCATCTCGGCCTTCATCTGTTCTTCACTGACCCCTTCAAAAACCGGCGAGGCCATCGGTACGCCGTTCGCCAGGCGCTTTGTCAGTGCACGAATCTCATCATCATCAAGCCCGTCAATAAACTTGTTGAGACTCTTGTCGTCATAAATCTCCTTGACTTTCGTCTTGAGCTTTTTGACGTTGAATTCTGCATCAAGCATCGCCTGAATCTGATTCCCCAGCCCCCAGGCACCCAGACCGAGGTGGGTTTCCAGAATCTGCCCGACGTTCATCCGTGAAGGGACCCCGAGCGGGTTGAGGACGATCTCTACCGGTGTGCCATCTTCCATGTAAGGCATATCCTCCACCGGCAAAACACGCGACAGGATACCTTTGTTACCGTGGCGCCCGGCCATTTTGTCACCCACCTGGAGTTTGCGTTTAATGGCGATATAAACCTTGACCATCTTGATAACACCCGGTGGCAGGTCGTCACCACGCTTGAGCTTTTCAATTTTGTCGGCAAATACGCTTTTAATGACTTCTTCCCGCTCGGCAAGACGCAGAAACAGGTTTGCCACCCGATCTTCAGTCTCTTCATCCTCTTCCAGCGAAATTTCCTGCCAGCGGCGGAACGGCACTTTTTCAAGCAGATCATCGGTCAGCTTCTTGCCTTTTGGTAACAATGTCGCCCCTGACTCATCAGTAATGACAACGGCCGACTTGCACCCCAGCAGCATGTTGAGCAATTTGCTCTTGGCTGAATCACGGATGATGCTGATTTCGTCACGTTGATCCTTGATCAGTTTTTCGATATCGGCATTTTCGATCAACTCGGTACGACTGTCTTTGTCCGCACCTTTGCGCGAAAAGACCTGGGCGCCGATGACCACCCCCTCGACCCCGGGTGGAACGCGCAACGACGTATCGCGCACATCACCGGCCTTTTCTCCGAAGATGGCCCGCAACAGTTTCTCCTCCGGAGAAAGTTGCGTCTCCCCTTTCGGGGTGATTTTACCAACCAGAATATCGCCAGGCTTGACCTCGGCACCGATACGAATGATCCCGCTCTCGTCAAGATCTTTCAGCGCATCTTCCCCCAGATTGGGAATATCGTCAGTAATTTCTTCCTTGCCGAGCTTGGTATCGCGTGCGACCCCCTCAAACTCCTCAATGTGAATCGACGTATAACGATCCTCCTTGACCAGCTCTTCGGAAATCAGGATCGAGTCTTCAAAATTGTACCCTTCCCACGGCATGAATGCGACCAGCACATTCTGCCCCAGGGCCAGTTCACCCCAATGGGTTGAGGGACCGTCAGCAATCATCTCGCCGCGCTTGACCTGGTCGCCAACCTTGACGATCGGTTTCTGGTTCAAACAGGTATTCTGATTGGAACGAATAAACTTGGTCAGGTTGTAGATATCAACCCCGGTGCCGGTCTCATCATCTTCTTTTTCATCGATCTTGACCACGATCCGGCTCGCATCGACTTTTTCAACGATCCCGCTGTGTCGTGCAACCACTGCCGCGCCAGAGTCGTGAGCGACAATCCGCTCCATCCCGGTCCCCACCAGGGGGGCATCGGCGCGCAGCAGGGGAACCGCCTGACGCTGCATGTTCGAACCCATCAGCGCCCGGTTGGCATCATCATTTTCCAGAAAAGGGATCAACGACGCTGCAACTGACACCAGCTGCTTCGGCGAAACGTCCATCAGGCTGATATCCTCACGGTTCATCAACATGAATTCGCCGTCTTTACGCGCATTGACCAGTTCATTAACGAAGTTGCCCTTGGCATCAAGGGGGGCATTCGCCTGCGCGATCGCGTGACGTTCTTCCTGCAGCGCGGAAAAATACTTGATCTCGGTTGTCGCCTGCCCCTCCTTGACGATGCGATAAGGCGTTTCGACAAAGCCATATTCGTTGATCCGGGCGTACGTCGAAAGTGATGCAATCAAACCGATATTCGGGCCTTCCGGCGTTTCGATCGGGCACATCCGGCCATAGTGGGTCGGGTGCACGTCACGCACCTCAAAGCCGGCCCTCTCACGCGTCAGACCACCAGGTCCAAGGGCGGAAAGGCGTCGTTTATGCGTAATTTCAGAGAGTGGATTGGTCTGATCCATAAATTGTGACAATTGCGACGAACCGAAAAACTCCTTAACCACCGCTGAAACCGGCTTGGAATTGATCAGGTCATGCGGCATCAGGCTGTCGATCTCTTGCAGACTCATCCGCTCCTTGATCGCCCGTTCCATCCGCACCAGACCGACCCGATACTGATTTTCCAGCAATTCACCCACGGCCCGCACCCGGCGGTTGCCGAGGTGATCGATATCATCAATCGACCCGTTACCGTTCCGCAGATCGATCAGGTAACGAACCACTTCAAGGATATCTTCCTTGGTGAGGGTGGTGTGCTCAAGGGGGGTATCAAGGCCCAGCTTGAAATTGATTTTAAGGCGACCGACAGCTGACAGATCATAACGCTCGGCATTGAAAAAGAGGCTTTCAAAGAGTGCGGTCGCGCTGCGAATGGTCGGCGGATCACCGGGGCGCAGCCGCCGGTAAATCTCGATCATCGCGTCTTCTGGGGTCTGAACCTTATCGATCAGCAGCGTTTCACGCAGGTACGGGCCGACATACATATGGTCGATAAACAGGACCTTAATCGAGTTGATCCCCCGCTCCTTGAGCTGAAGCAGCCTGTCGGCGGTCAATTCCTCATTGCATTCGATGACGACTTCACCGGTCGATTCATCAACAATATCCGTCGAAGTGATACGCCCGAAGAGGTCCTCCTCCAGACAGGGGACAAATTCGACACTGCGCTCAACGAGTTTGCGTACCGCTGCTTTGGTGATCTTGCGGTTCGCTTTAACAATGACTTCGCCGTCATCATCGACAATATCGACGGTGGCACGCTGACCGGTCAACAACTCCGGGTTGGAGCGTTTCATATAATTATCGCCGTCGAAAATAATCTCCTCAACCTGATAGTAAATATTGAGAAGTTCTTCGGCTGAATATCCCAGAGCTTTGAGCAGGACAGTAGCCGGAAGCTTGCGACGGCGGTCTATACGTACATAAAGAATATCTTTGTGGTCAAAATCAAAGTCCAGCCAGGAGCCGCGATAAGGAATCACCCGGGCGTTATAAAGAATCTTGCCGCTAGAATGGGTTTTGCCCTTGTCATGGTCATAGAATACACCGGGGGAACGGTGCAACTGACTGACGATAACCCGCTCGGTACCGTTAATGATAAAAGTGCCATTCTCGGTCATCAGCGGAATTTCGCCGAAATAGACTTCCTGCTCCTTGATATCACGAATCGACTGCCCGCCGGATTCTTTGTCAACATCCCAGGAAAGCAGGCGCACCCGCACCTTCATCGGTGCGGCAAACGTCATACCACGTTGATGACACTCCTCAACGTCATATTTAGGCGTCCCCAGCGAGTACGAGACATACTCCAAGGAGCTGGTTTCACTAAAATCACGAATCGGAAAGACTGAACGGAAAACGGCCTCCAGACCGATATTCTGGCGCGCTGACGAGGGCAGCTCGGCCTGCAAAAAACGTCGGTAGGAATTCTTCTGGATATCGATCAGGTTCGGAATATCAATAATTTTCTTGATATCATCGAAGTGCTTCCGCAGCATCTGGTTATTCGCAATCGAATAAGCCATGTTGTCTCCTTTGAGTATCGAAAGTAGAATAGCCAAGGCCGCTAAGAGCGACCTTGGCTAGAGGTGATGCTATAGGGAAAATGTTACTTGAGCTCAACGCTTGCGCCGGCTTCCTCAAGCTGCTTTTTGAGTTCTGCGGCTTCGTCCTTCGACACCCCTTCTTTAACCGTTTGCGGGGCGCCATCAACCAGATCCTTGGCTTCCTTGAGCCCCAGACCGGTCACTGTACGTACCACCTTGATGACATTGATTTTTTTGTCGCCAGTAGCGGTCAAAACAACGTCAAACTCGTCTTTTTCTTCTGCGGCGGCTTCGCCACCGGCGGCAGGAGCGGCGGCAACTGCAACGGGCGCAGCGGCAGAAACGCCAAACTTTTCTTCGAGTTCTTTGACCAGTCCAGCCAGCTCCAGAACGCTCATGTTTTCGATAAATGCAATCACTTGCTCTTTGGTAATGTCAGCCATGATGAATCCTCCGTATTTATTGATCTATCCGTATCGAGATAAAGTTAATAAGCGATGCTGCCTCAAGCAGCTTTTTGTTCCTGAATGGCACCGAGAACCTGCACCAGAGAACGCGGTATAGCGGCCAACACGCCGACGAAATTCGATACCGGCGCATTGAGCGAGCCGAGCATGTTTGCCAGCAGTTGGTCGCGGCTCGGCAGGTCTGCCAAAGCTTTAATGTCATCAACCGAGAGCAGTGTCCCGTTCAGAACACCCACCTTTAATTCAAAAGCGGTGTTCGCCTTGGCGAAGTCGGACAACACCCTGGCCGGTGCAACCGGATCATCCAGCACAATTGTCAATGATGTCGGGCCGGCAAGGTACTCGTCGAGGCACTCCATGTCGGTCCCGCGTGAAGCCAGACGCAACAGCGTATTTTTAACAACACTGTACTCAACTCCCGTCGCACGCAACTTGCCACGCAAATCATCTGCCTGCTCAACCGTCAACCCGCGATAGTTCGTCAAGAAAGCGGCTTGCGCTTTTTTGAGCTTTTCGGAGAATTCGGCGACAACCTGTTCTTTCGTTGTTTTGTTCAATGTCTCTCCTCCTTTCTTGGAAATTTACAGGATCTTGCGAATCCCGTCCCAGTCAGAGGAGCCTGACTATCAATCGTCATCAGTCCTCCAGCCTCGGCAGGCAAATTTAAATGCTCCAGGAGCACACCTGCTGTCTTTGACCGGGTTACAACAGTCACCACGACTGTTTGATCAATGGTTAATTATTTCAGCAGGCCCTGAACGGTGGGGATGTCAATAGCGACACCAGGGCCCATCGTACTGGAAACGCTGATTTTTCGCAGGTAAGTACCTTTGGCCGTCGACGGTTTGGCCTTGATCAAGGCATCCACCAGAGACAACAGGTTTTCCTGCAACTTGTCAGCGTCAAACGAAACCTTACCGACCGGCGCGTGAACGATACCCGCTTTTTCAACGCGGTACTCGATCTTGCCCGACTTGGCCTCATTTACCGCGCGACCAACCTCAAAGGTCACTGTGCCGACCTTGGGATTCGGCATCAGACCACGCGGGCCAAGAACACGTCCAATCTTGCCGACGGTTCCCATCATATCCGGTGTGGCAATGGCGGTATCAAATTCGAACCAGCCTTCCTTGATCTTCTCGACCAGGTCATCCCCGCCAACGAAATCAGCGCCCGCTTCCTGCGCTTCGAGGGCTTTTTCTCCCTTGGCAAAAACCAGCACGCGAATCGTTTTACCGAGACCGTTGGGGAGTACGACTGCACCACGAACCATTTGATCGGCTTTGCGGGGATCAACCCCAAGACGCACACAAACGTCCACCGTTTCATCAAATTTAGCAAAAGACGCATCTTTAACCAGACTGATTGCTTCAGCGACGTTGTACGCCACCGTCCGATCAACTTTTGCCTTTGCTGCGCTGTGTTGTTTTCCTACCTTAGACATTTATCCAACTCCGATCCTACAGAGATTTAAACGACTTCAAGGCCCATACTGCGTGCAGTACCCTCAATGGTCTTCATGGCCCCTTCGAGATTATACGCGTTCAGGTCAGGCATTTTAAGCTTGGCAATTTCAGCAATCTGATCTTTGGTGATTTTGCCCACCTTGTCCTTGTTCGGCACAGCGGATCCTTTAGGGATCTTTGCGGCCTTCATCAGCAGCACCGCCGCCGGCGGCGTTTTGGTGATAAACGAAAACGAACGGTCGGCATAAACCGTAATGACGACCGGAGTAATCATCCCGTCCTCACCCTGGGTTTTGGCATTGAATGCCTTGCAGAACTCCATGATGTTGACTCCGTGCTGACCGAGCGCGGGGCCGACCGGGGGCGAAGGGTTCGCCTTGCCCGCGGGAATCTGCAACTTTATTAATCCAATAACCTTCTTGGCCATGAGCTACTCCTTGTTTTATCTGCTACCAGATCAACTGGTTTTTTCAACTTGTATGAATTCAAGCTCAACCGGCGTCACACGACCAAAGATACTGACCATAACTTTCAGCTTGGCTTTATCCGGTTTCACATCCTCGACAACTCCGGTGAAGTTGAGAAACGGTCCGTCAACGACCCGCACGGTCTCCCCAACTTCGAATTCAACTTTCGGCTTCGGGTGTTCAATCCCCTCCTCCATCCGACTGGTAATCTTGGCAACCTCGGCATCAGGAATCGAGGGGGGAGTGTTGCCACCACCAACAAAACCGGTCACCTTGGCCGTCCCCTTGACGACATGCCAGGTCTCGTCATTAAGCTCCATCTGCACCAGGATATATCCGGGGAAGAACTTGCGCGTCGACGTACGTCGCTCACCATTCTTCAGCTCGACGACCGTCTCGGACGGAATCAGTACTTCGCCGAACATGTCCTCGACACCCAAAGAGCGAATCCGCTCCTCAAGACTGAGTTTAACCTTGTTTTCAAATCCGGAGTAAGTATGCACTCCGTACCACTTCATCGTCATTGAGCTACGCTTCCTTGCCGAATCAGCTCAGCAGATAACGAACAATCCGCGACAACGCGGAATCAACGAGCCAGAGAAATACAGCTACGGCCATTACCAGCGCAATAACCACCAGCGTTGAGCCGTAAGTATCGTTGCGCGTCGGCCATGTCACCTTCTTCAGCTCACCTTTAACATTGGTGAGAAAATCGGTGGTCTTGTCAGTCACTATATCAATCCCCCTTGAAGGATTTACTCGCATATTTAAATTGGCAGGCCAGGAGGGATTCGAACCCCCAACACCCGGTGTTGGAGACCGGTGCTCTAGCCGTTAGAGCTACTGGCCTGCACGAGAAAAACTTGCCGTACAGCCGCTACTTGGTTTCCTTGTGCGGCGTGTGCTTACGGCAGAACCGGCAATACTTGCTGAACTCAAGCTTGTCCGGAGTGTTCCGCTTGTTCTTGGTTGTCGTGTAGTTTCGTTGCTTGCACTCAGTACAGGCAAGAGTAACAATGTCCCGCATAATATGTTCCTAATCAGGCCCTCTTCGCCGCAACGAAGAGGGCGTGCCTTTCAAGCCGGTTACTCAATAATCTTGGCAACAACGCCGGCGCCGACGGTACGGCCACCTTCGCGAATCGCAAAGCGCAGTCCTTCGT
>JARGFI010000054.1 GCA_029210745.1 Desulfuromonadales bacterium | reverse complement strand
GGAGATAGCCGGCGGTGGACTTGGCGAGCGGGCCGATAGGTGCGTTGGGGATCTCGTCGGCGCCCGCCCCCACGACCATTCGGTTACAATGATGACAGAAGGCCTCCTCGTGGACATATTTCGTCACCACGGGTTGAGGCTTGATCACGATGTCTTCCTGGAGATGTTCGTGCTGCGTTCCCCCGGGCGTTACGTCCTCCGAGCCGCAGTGAGGGCATGCGGCCGGGGCCGGCACCGAAACAATCCGATCTACCCGCGTCGGCGTCGGACGCGACCACCCCGGATGTCCCACCGGCGCCCCCCGTTTCTTCTTGTTCGCAACCGCTGCTTTCGCCTGGCCGTTGTTAATCTCGGAATCGCCCTTTTTCTTACAGTTGGCTTTGAACTGTTTCTGGTGCAAGGCCTGATACTTGGCCCGAAGCTCGGCGTTTTCCCGCTCCAAAGCCCGCACCCGCTTCTCGCTTGCCCCTAACGCCTCGGAAAAATTATCAATGATCCGCAGGTGCTTCTGATACACATTGTCGGCCCGTCGATATTCCCCAAAAACCCATGTTGTCGATAAGCCGTTCAGGTAGGGGCAGGTATGCTCATAAAGACAGACAAAATCATGGGGTGGCCAGGGATAGCGCGACATGCTTACGAATGCTCCAGCCGCAGAATCTCCAAATTCACCTTAGAAAGCTCCTGCATACGCGACCAGAGAACCTTGTATCGACCGCTCATCTCCAGGGCCTTCGGCACGATATCCTTCCGCACGTAAAGAGTAACGGTCTTTCCTTGCACCTTGGTCGTCAGATTGTGCCCTGACATGGAAGGCGACCTTGCCACCGAGCCGATAAGAAAACTGTCGAGCATTGCCGCAATATCCTCCGAAAGCCTGGCCTGTTGTTCCTTTAAAATATCCAATCGCACCATGTGTCCTCCCAGCGTAAATGAGTATTTATACTCACTTAATTAAACCAAAAAAACGCCCACAATTCAAGGAAAATGTGAGCAGACAATCAGAATACCAGCAGAAAAAAGTTGAAAAGGACTAAACTGTTACGTCAGACACACGGAACACCAGCGCGACCCTGTGGCTTCGTGCTCCTGACCAACTTAAAAATACCTTCATAATTTATCTCCTTGGCTAACTATTGTTTATATGGTTTCCGTATAAAGCCAACATAACGCAATCCGCCGTATAAAAACATTTTCAATATCTCATAATATGAAATAATTTCAGATATTTAAACCACAAATAAGTTTAATTCTGCGTGTTATGCGGAAACCATATAAAACGCGAAAAAGCGAAGGTTTATCAGTCAATTAATCTCAACAATACAGGTTCTTCTTTACTTGCAGCTCGCCCCACCATGTTACAAAAAAACCGCCAATCCAGGCACATGCCCTGGGTTTGACGGTTTGTAAATGTGTGATGAGGAGTGTACATCAGTCCCGCTCCATTCCCTTGCCTGACGGCGTCTTCTTCAACCCCGTGTAAAAAAACCTGACAAATGACCGCGTTAATAGAACATATTTTAACCGGGGTGCAAGAAGGTTTTCCGACCTGATGCACGGTTGAACGCATATCACCCGGCGCGGGAATCATCGTCAGCGGAAGCTGAAGATCCTGATGACGGGACCGGGTGGCTCTCGCGATGCACAGCAAGATGGCCCCACGCTTGATTGATCGACATCAGTTCCAGGGTGTTGATATTGACATGCGGCGGCAGGGTCGCTGCAAAAAAGACCACCTCGGCGATATCTTCGGGGCGCAGCGGATCGGTCCCGGCATAAACCGTCTTCGCCCGTTCTGCATCGCCCTTGAAACGAACATTGGAAAACTCGCTCTCGGCCATCCCCGGTTCAATATTGGTCACGCGCACCCTGGTGCCGAGCAGATCAGCACGCAGGTTGCGGGAGAACTGCTGGACAAAGGCCTTGGTGCCGCCGTAAACATTGCCGCCGGGGTATGGCCAGTTCCCTGCTGTTGAGCCGATGGTGATGATGTGCCCGCGATTGCTCGCGACCATTTTAGGCAGAATGGCCCGGGTGCAGTACATGACCCCTTTGATATTGGTATCGACCATTGTCTCCCAATCGTCCAGGTCAACCTCCCAGGCCGGTTCCAGCCCCAGCGCCAGGCCGGCATTGTTGAGGAGCAGATCGACATTGTCGAGTCGTGACAACGCCGCTGTCACCGACTGGCGGTCGCGCACATCGAGGGAAATGGCCGCAGTGACGGCCTCCCCCAGTTCATCACGCAACTGCTCCAGCCGTTCGGTCCGGCGGCCAACGATGATCACCTGCCACCCTTCACGGACAAAGCGGCGGGCGCAGGCCGCGCCAAATCCTGAAGTCGCGCCGGTAATCAAAGCGGTCTGTGCCATAAGTTTCAACTCCTTCACATGCTTCTGACGCTGAAACGCGCCATCAATTCATGGTGTAATCAACCTCGTGACAGCGCATCTACACCCTCTTCCGCGACCTCATCCTCGGGCCGGTACAGCAACATCGTCACCGAGTGATTGTCCCGCAAACGCCCGAATCCGTGCTGCTACCCCGGCGGCATCAATCTGCAACAGTGCGCGTAACTCGGTCTGCGTCCCTTGCTCGACAAATGTATCAGGAATCCCCAGCGTCAGGACGTGCGGGGTGAGACCGGCCGCGGCGAAGAGTTCCAGTACGGCTGAACCGAAACCACCCTGAATGGCGTTTTCCTCAAGGGTCACCACGGTTGCAACGCGTCGCCCTTCAGCCAGCAACAATTCCCGGTCGAGCGGTTTGATAAAACGGGGATCGACCACCGCAAAATGGATCCCCTCCGTAGCCAGTTGTTCGGCAGCGGCCAACGCCTCGCTGACCAGCGAGCCGACGGCGAAAATCACCCCGTCATCGCCGTCGCGCAACTTTTCACCACGCCCGATCGGCAGCGGCTCAATCGCCGCCGGGAGCTCCAGTCCGCGGACGGTACCGCGCGGGTAGCGGTAAGCGAACGGTCCGTCGCTGACAATCGCGGTCACCATGATCCGGCGCAGTTCCACTTCGTCGCGTGGCACGGCGAGGACCATATTCGGCATGTGCCGCAGGAAAGAAAGGTCAAAAACCCCGTGATGGGTCGGGCCGTCGGCACCGACCAGACCGCCGCGATCCATGGCAAAGGTGACTGGCAGTTTTTGCAGACAAACATCATGCAACACGTTGTCGTACGCCCGTTGCAAAAAGGTCGAGTAAATGGTCACCACCGGGCGCATCCCGTTGGCCGCTATCCCGGCAGCGAATGTCACGGCGTGCTGCTCGGCAATCCCGACATCGAAAAAACGCTCCGGGAACCGTTCGGCAAACGGTTTCAGCCCGGTCCCTTCGAGCATCGCGGCAGTAATGGCCACAATACGTTGATCACGCTCCGCCAGTTTGACCAGGGCGTCACCAAAAACTGCGGTGTAACTTTGCGCCCCGCCCTTGATATCTTTGACCACCCCCGTCTCGCGGTCAAACGGGCCGACACCGTGAAAGATCGGAGGATTTTTCTCGGCGGGGGCGTACCCCTTCCCTTTTTTGGTGATGACATGGACCAGGCGCGGACCTTTTAATTTGGAGACGTTGCCGAGTGTCTCCAGCAATTCATCCAGGTTGTGCCCGTTAAGCGGCCCAACGTAATCGAAGCCGAACGCTTCAAACAGCATCCCCGGCGTGAGAAATCCCTTGAGTGCTTCTTCGGCGCGACGCGCGACACCGAGCAGGTCCTTGCCGAAGCGGGGAACACTGGTGAGAAAACTCTCTGCTTCGTGACGTAACCGAATAAAAAGATCGGAGGTCAGTTTGCGATTCAAAAAAGAAGAAATCGCACCGACATTGGGAGAAATCGACATTTCGTTATCGTTGAGGATGACGATAATATCCTTGTCAAGATCCCCGGCCTGATTCAGTGCCTCAAACGCCAGGCCGGCGGTCAGTGAACCATCGCCGATCACGGCAACGATCTTTTCCGTCCCCCCGCGGGCATCGCGCGCGGCGGCCATCCCCAGTGCGGCGGAGATCGAGGTACTGGAATGACCGACATCAAAAACGTCGTGCACACTTTCAGCGCGCTTCGGGAAACCGCTGATTCCGCCTAACTGCCGCAAGGTGTGGAAACGCTCACGTCGCCCGGTGAGCAGTTTATGGGCATAGGCCTGATGACCGACATCCCAGATAATCTTGTCGTGGGGGGAATCGAAAACCCGGTGCAGGGCGATAGTCAACTCGACCACCCCGAGGGAACTTGCCAGATGACCGCCATTAATGGCGACGGTAGTGATGATCTCGTCCCGTATTTCCTGCGCCAGAATCTTGAGTTCTGGCACCTTGAGCTCTTTCAGTTGGGCGGGGCTCGTTAATGTATGCAGATATTCCATTATAATTTTGTGTCCATTCAGGAAGTTCTATCGACCATGTACGTTGCTATTTTTCGCAACGGCTCGGCTTCCGTGCCGAATGACTGCAATGCGTCGATGGCCAGTTGACGCAGATCATCTGCCCGCCGCCGGGCCTCGCTCAAACCAAGCAAGGCAACGTAGGTGGCCTTGCCGCGTGCGATATCACTGCCGACATCCTTGCCGATTTCTGCCTGGTCGCCGATAACGTCGAGGACATCATCGGCAACCTGAAAAGCCAGACCGGCGGCTTCGCCGTAACGGGTCAGGGCCGTCAGCTGTGCAGCGGTCGCGCCGCCGGCCAGCGCTCCGGCCTGCAACGCCGCAACGATCAGTTTGCCGGTTTTATGGGTATGAATAAATTCGAGGGACGGCAGATCAACCTGATGGTCACCTTCCGCCTCCATGTCCGCCATCTGTCCGGCAACCATGCCGAAGGCTCCGGCGCTCCGGGCGATCAACTCAATGACGGCGCACCGCTGTTGCGCCGACAGCCCGGCATTTCGTTCCTCATCGGCAAGGAGAGCAAAGGCCTCGGTTTGCAGAGCATCACCGGCCAGGATCGCGGTTGCCTCGCCGAATATCTTGTGATTTGTCGGCCGCCCGCGACGCAAATCGTCGTCATCCATCGCGGGCAGGTCGTCATGAATCAGTGAATAGGTATGGATCATCTCCAGGGCGCAGGCCAGTGGCAGAGCGACGCTGACCTCCCCCCCCACCGCTTCACAGGCCGCCAGAGCCAGAATTGGCCGGATCCGTTTCCCCCCGGCAAAGACCGAATAACGCATCGCCTCATGCAGCTGGCCGGGGAAGTGTGTCACCGTGGGCAAAAACTGATCAAGCGCGGCATCGACCAGCGCGATCCTTTCCACACGATAAGTTTTCAAATCAATCATTGGTCCTCGGCGTTCGGTGTCCTGCTACTCAGCTCAGCAGACAATTCCTCAAAACGCAGCTCGGCGCCGCGCAGTTGTTCCCGGCAACGGCGCACAGCCTCAATCCCTTTTTCAAAACAGCTCAGCGATTGGTCGAGGGTCAGCTCACCGCTTTCGAGTTTTGTCACCGCTGCATCGAGTTGCTGCAATGCCGCTTCAAAACTTGTCTTCTTGCTCACAATCATCTCCTGTAAAGGTCTGATTATCGCGTTCACACTGTCAGGAGTCAAGGTCTTTCCCGGTTCCAGAGCGCCAGTAACTCAAGCGGATCAACCAGCGCGCCGTGCAACCTGGCAGTCCAGTGCAAATGAGGCCCGGTCGACCTCCCGGTACTCCCCACCCGGCCGAGGGTGGTTGCCGGGGTCACGGTGGAACCGACCTGAACGGCAATCGATTCGAGGTGCGCATAAAGGGTGAAAAGCCCTTCACCGTGATCGACAACCACCGTGTTGCCGGTATAAAAATATTCCGCCGTCAGCGCAACAATGCCATCCAGGGCAGGATGCACGGGCGTACCTCGCGGACTGCGGAAATCGGTCCCGGAATGTGCTGATTTCGGTTCGCCGTTAAAAACCCGCCGCAGTCCAAACTGACTGCTGACCGGATTAGCGACCGGAAGTTGCAGCTTCGGCCACAGCGAAGCGCTGCGCTGACCGGCAAAAATTTCGGCCAGCACCGCCCGTTCCGCAGCAATCCGCCGCAACGTAGCGGGGTCTTGCGGACTGACCAGTTCGGGATCAACGGTCAGACGTTCTTCCGGCCGCCCGGCGTCACGCACCGTAATCCGCTGACGGTTAAAGGTCGTCTGGCCATGGCGATCGACCACCGCCACTGTCAGTGGATAGTCCCCCGCCAGCAACCCGACATCGACCCCGAGGATCCCGATTGCACCATCTTCAACCGGTTGCAGATAAAAAATACGATCGGCGAAACGGGCAACGGCCGAAGACGGTTTTTCCCCTTGCCAGCGAATCATGGCCACGCCGCCGTTAACCGGCTGTTGCGGCACAATAGTCAACTCTTGGCCCCACACCGGAGTCACCAGGAGGCTGAGCAGGATAATGACAAACAGTCTGCTCATGATTCGACCTCGTCAATCGTCGCCGTCGCACGCCCCGCGGCAAAGCGCAGGGTGACGCTGTCGCCAGGCTGTAACCGGGAGGCATCGCGCACCCCGCGTCCCCCCTGTGCGGTGGTCACCAAAGCATAACCGCGCGCCAGGGTTGCCAGCGGCGACAACTGATCAAGTCGCCCGCTCGCCTCGCGCAGACGGGCGGTGGCGTCGGTGGATTGTCTTCGCGCCCCTTCCCGCAAGCGTAATACTGACATCCGCAGCTGTTCCGCCCGCAGCCGCAAGGCGCTCTGCGGCTGTCTCAACCGAGACGTCAGGTCATTGAAACGCTCGCGCTGACGCTGTAACTTGCCCTCCAGCGACGCACTCAGACGCATCGTCAGTTGGTCCAGATGAGATTCAAGTTCGAGGCGACTTTTGCTGACCATTTCCGCAGCGGCGCTCGGCGTCGGCGCGCGCAGGTCGGCGACAAAATCGGCAATAGTGTAATCGATCTCGTGACCAACCGCCGAGATTACCGGAATCTTCGAGGCGGCAATCGCCCGGGCAACGCATTCTTCGTTAAACGCCCACAGATCTTCCAGTGAGCCACCGCCGCGCCCGACGATCAGCACATCGGCCTGCGCGTGCCGGTTAAGGTCGGCAATGGCCGCCACAATTTCACCGGCAGCCGTCTCCCCCTGCACCGGTACCGAACGCAACAGCACGCGACCGCCGAAACCGCGTCGCCGCAGAATCTGCAAAATATCCTGCAACGCCGCACCGGTCGACGAGGTCACCACGCCGATCGTTTCCGGAAAGACCGGCAAGGGCCGTTTGCGCCCGGCACTGAACAACCCTTCAACGGCGAGTTTTTGCTTCAACTGTTCAAACGCCAGTTGCAGTCCCCCTACGCCGCGTGGTTCGAGTTCGTCGACAATCAACTGCAACTCACCCCGTTGCGGGTAGACCGATATGCGCCCCACGCAGATCACTTCCATGCCATTTTCCGGCCGGAAGCGCAGCTGGCGGTTCTGTCCGCGAAACATCACACCACGCAACTGGGCACTGTCATCCTTGAGGCTGAAATACCAGTGGCCGGAAACCGGGCTGACAAAATTCGACAACTCTCCGGCTACCCGAACATTCATGAAATTCTCTTCGACCAGATCGCGCAGCAGTGCGTTCAGGCGGGAAACGGTCAACAGTGGTCGGGCTTCATTCATCATCGGATTTCGATCGTGTTAAATAAGTTAAATATCCTGAATTTATTGACTTTTTATGCAGATAGGCCTATAAAACCTCCAGCATCCCGGAGGTCTCAATGGATCCTTATATTATTACCGTTGCCAGTGAAAAAGGCGGCGTCGGCAAAACCACCCTGGCCACCAATCTGGCTATCTATCTCAAGGCGCTGGCGGAAGATCTGCCGGTCACGCTGTTCAGCTTCGACAACCATTTCTCTGTCGATAAAATGTTCCGCATCGGGACTGGCAGCGGACATGGTACGGTTGCAGAACTCTTCACCGGTCGCCGGATCGAGGAGCTCACCGAGCTCGGCCAGAACGGTGTAGAGTTTATTCCCTCCAACCGACAGCTGAGCACCTTGCGCGACATGATTACCGGTGATCTGCTGGCGAGAACGCTTCAGCAGAGTCGCGGTGGTGGCGGTATCATCATCATTGACACCCGCCCCGATCTCGATATTTTTACCCAGAACGCCCTGCATGTTGCCGACCGCATCATTATTCCGGTCAAAGATACCGCTTCGCTGGAAAACAGCCGCTATATTGTCGATTTCGCCACAACTCACGGCGGGGGGCGCAAGACGGTGCGGATCCTTCCTTGTCTGGTCGACGCGCGCATCCATTTTGAGGGGCCGTTCAAAAACGCCCTGCAACTGCTGCGTGGTTATGCCATCAATCGCGGTTATCGCTGTTACGAGGGGCATATTTCCAAAAGTTCCAAAGTCGAGTCACTCAACACCAACCCCGAGGGGCGGATTTTCCCGGTCATCCACCACGCCCGCAACACCGATGTGCATCTGCAGTTTGCTCATCTTGCCCGCCAGATTATTGTCGACATCAAGGACACTTCCGAGCGGCGCATCGGTCAGCTGCGGCTGGCCGAGGAAGAGCAACATCTGCGCCGTGACCATGCCCTGCAACAGCGTATCGGCGACCTGGTTCCGATCTGCCCGCTCTGTTCAGAGAAGATCGTCGACGACGGAGCAATCGCGGCGGTCGGCTACTTCTGGGTGGCGCATCACGAGCAAATCAGCGGCTATGCCCATGATGACTGCCTGGCCAGTCTGTTGAGTCAAACTTTTTATCCGACCAGCCATCCCGGTGATGCGCTCCGGGAGCTTTTCCACGAAACGACCCGGCGGGATCATTTTGTTCTGCAACGCACTCAGCGCAGCCGCAACTATCCTCAACAGGAGATTGCCTGCTACCGTTTCGACCCCGCCGGACGGTTGCTGTCGCAGCGCACCACAGAGGACGCGACGGCCCAGCAGTGGTTACGCCACTGCTTCGGCGGCAATCTGGAACGGGTCGCTGACGGGTTCATCTACATCAGCCATTGCGATGCTGACCTGCCGGAGGAGGCCCTCTATCCGGAAGCGGAACGGGCGCGACGAGAACTGTTCACACGGATTGAAACCCAGCTGCTCTGACTGTCAGCGTAACAACAGAGCGGAAACCGGAACGAATTGCAGCTCGTCGCTGTGCAACAGTGCGATTTCCTGTTCCAGTGCCGCCAATGTCGCCGGATAGGGGTGGCAAATCCCGATTGCCCGCCCGCGCCGCCTTGCCACCTCAACCAGCTTGCGCAATTCACGCACAATCGCATCAACTTCCGGCACATTGTCAAGGAATACATCGCGCACCGCAGTCGGCACCCGGCCGCCGCGCGCGGTTTCCATCGCCAGTGAATTATGTGAAGTCAGGCTGTCTACAAAGAAGATATTCTTGTCACGCAGATAATCGACTACCGTCCGCATCCCCTCCCGATCTTCGGTGAAACGCGACCCCATATGATTGTTCCCGCCGACGGCGTATGGCACCTGAGCGACAAATTTATCCATCCGGGTGCGAAGTTCTGCGGCGGTCATGCCAACCATCAGCGCATCTGCTCCCGGATTTTTTTCCGGATAACCGTGCGGCTCCATCGGCAGATGAATCAACACCTCACGATTTTGCCCGTGGGCCAGTTCAGCAACCCGTTGCGCATACGTTTCCCCCGGCAAGATCGAAAAACTCAAGTCGGTCTCCAGCGCCAGCAGCCGCCGGACAATCCGCACATCGCGTCCCAAATCATCGACAATCAGCGCAATCCGTGGACGCACTTTCCCGCTGGATGTCGACGCAGAAAATTCAAGGGCATAACGCAGTGCGTCGCCATCATAGAGATCAATCCGCCGCTCAACCTTGTCGCTGACCACCCGGAATGTCGCCGCCAGGTGTTTCACCGCGACAGACAATGCCCGAAGTTGTTCCTGGTCGGGGAAAGGTGCCTCCAGGGTAAAGGTTTTTATCCCCTGCCGATCGCTGATACGTGGACTGCGCAGGTCAATCCCGAGATCCCAGAGGATCAGTTCTAACGCGACCTGAAGCTCGGCGGGAGAGTTTTCCGGCGCGACCGGCGCGGGGATCACATCCTCGATGGTGCGCGGAGCGGGGCGTTCGTCATAATCCTGCACAGGCTGCCGCACCCACAACACCAGACCGGCCAGCAAAATCATCCCGATCAAAATCATTCCGCTGATGAAACGACCTCCGGCGGTAATCGGAGGCTGTTTCTTAACCGGAGATTTTTTCTTTGACGGCTTTTTTTTATGAGTGGTCGCTGGTTTCCTGGTCGCCATGATACTGCTAAACGGAGAGCTCTTCGCCGCCAGAATGGTCGTTATTCACAATGAATGAAACGCTCGTTGATGAAAAAAGTCATGCAGCGGGCTGCAGCCGATTCATGATGCGCCACCCTTTCAGCAGATCGAGGGCGCGCATCAATTGATAGTCTTTCCTTTCGGCTTCGGCGGGCTGAAACGTCGGCGAAGACGGTGCCTGGGCATTTTTTTCCACACCATTGACGGGGGCTTCTATATGTTGCCGCAGGTCGCGCTCGTGGATGAATTCCGGATCTTGCACCTCTTTTACCTCGACGGTCGCAACCTCGATATCAGGCGTGATTCCCCGCGCCTGAATCGATGTTCCGCTCGGCGTATAGTAGCGCGCCGTGGTCAAGCGCAGGGCCGCCTGATCCCCCAGCGGAATAATCGTCTGCACCGAGCCTTTACCGAAACTGCGCGTCCCCAGGATCACCGCCCGGTGGTGATCCTGCAACGCCCCGGCAACAATTTCCGCCGCACTGGCGCTGCCGCCATTGATCAGCAGCACCAGCGGATAGTTCGGTTCCGTCCCCTGTTGACGCGCGGTAAACTGCATCCTGCTGCTTGCGTCGCGACCTTCGGTGTAAACGATCAACCCCCGCTCCAGAAACAGGTCTGAAACGGCGATCGCCTGATCCAGAAGCCCGCCCGGATTGTTGCGTAAATCGAGAATCAACCCTTTGATTTCACCGGCATTTTCCAACCGCAACTGTTCCAGAATCGCAGCCAGCTCGACACTGCTGCGTTCCTGAAACTGGGCCAGCCGCACGTAACCGAAACCATCTGCCAGGGTTTTTCCTTTAACACTTTTTATCTTAATAATTTCTCTGGTCAGCTTGAATTCACGCGGTGTGGTAAACCCCGCACGCATGATCGTGATCGTGACGTCGGTGCCGGGGGCACCCCGCATCAGGTTGACCGCCTCGTCCAGCCCCAAACCTTTGGTCACACTGTCCTCTATCTTGAGAATCTGATCCCCGGCCTCCAGTCCGGCACGATCCGCCGGGGTATCTTCCAGTGGAGCGATGATCGTCAGGATGTCGTCACGCAACGAAATTTCGATACCGAGTCCGCCAAATTCACCCTTGGTATCGATTTTCATTTCGCGATACATCTCAGGCGGAAGAAAGCTGGAGTGGGGATCAAGGGTGGCAAGCATGCCGTTGACAGCCCCGCGCAGCAGATCCCCGGCCTTGACTTCGTCAACGTAATTATGTTCGATCAGGGTGAGCACGTCGGTGAGCAGTTCCAGTTCCCGGTAGCGTTCATCCTCGGCGTGAGAACCCACGACAGATGCGATGAGCATTAAAATGACAATCGATAATGTGTAACCACGTATCAGCATGACGAATCCTTTTATTGATGCTCAGCGTTGCGCCTGCAACCATGGCTGCGGATCGATCGGCGCGCCCTGATGACGAATTTCGAAATAGCAGCGCTCCGTGCTCCGGGCAATTCGCTCCCCGACAACGACAGCCTCTCCAGCCACTTTGAACAACTGCTCGGCGTGGGCATAGAGTGAATAGTAGTTATCGCCGTGATCGATGATCAATAACTTTCCAAAACCGCGAAAAGTGTCGGCAAAAACCACCTGGCCGGACCAGACAGCATGCACCGGCTGCCCGGCGGACACCAAAAACTCCAATCCATTACTGTTCGTCAGAACGCCATCTCCGGGGAGGTTGCGCATCCCGTATCCGTACTTGATCGGGGCCGAGACCGGCGACTTGAGGCGACCGCGTTGCCGCGCAAACTTCCCGGTGCCCGGAGTATACGTAGCACGGCGGGACGATTCAAGCTTTTTGACCAGCGCCCGCAACTGCTCCGCCTGCTGCCGCAGTTGCAGCGCCGTCTGCCGCAAATCCCCCCCCTTGCTCTCCAGCCGGAGTAACGTCTCCTGTTGTATCTTTTCGGCATGGCGCAATTCGCGCTGTTCATCAAGCAACCGTGTACGGATCCGTTGCTGCTCCTCTTCGAGTGATTTCAGCTGCGCGATTTCTCTTTCCAGCCGTTGCTGCCGTGTCCGGGTTTCGTTGAGCAGTTGCTGATCGCTGGCGGCAATCCGGCGCAAGAAAAGTAAATCTTCCGCCACGAAATCGGTCGCTTCAGTACCGAACAGAATTGGCAAGACCCCACTGTTGCCTTCCTTGTACATAACGATCAGCCGCTTCTGCAACAGTTCGCGGTGGGCATGCTGCTGTTTTTTCAATGTTCCGATCGCACTGTTCACGGTCGCAATTTCACTGGTGAGTTGCGCTGTCCGTCGTTTGAGCGAATTGATTTTTTGGCCGATGCGATCCTGCTCGGTCTGCAATTTTTCCAGTACGGCAAATATTTGCTGAACATCCCCCTGATTGTCACGCAGCGCCGCTTCCGCCTGCTGAAGTTGCTCGGCAATTGCAGCCAAACGACGCCGGGTGTCTTGCAGTTCGTCAGCCTTCACCTTAGGCGGGGCGATAACAAAACAAAGCAGCACTACGGTCCCGAGCAGGGTACGCGTCGATGTTGAAATCATTTCCGCAGCAACCGCCGCAGCGCGAAGGAACTTCCCAGCAGGCCGAGAACCACCCCGCTGACCATCACCATCACCTGCCATTGCCAGGGAAGGAATAATACCTCGCCGATCCCCAGCAAGCTATGCAAGATACTCAGATTTGCCACCAGCACGGTCTGGAAAAGAAGGGCGACGGACGCCAGCGCCAGGACCCCTCCACACCCGCCCTGGATCATCCCCTCAACCAGATAGGGCGTTTTCAGGTAGTAGGGTGACGCGCCGACCAACGCCATGATTTCCAGTTCGTCACGACGGCTGTAGAGCGTCAGCCGGATGGTGTTGGCAACGATCAATACCGCAGCACAAAGCAAAAAAACGCCCAGCGTACCACCCACCAGTTTGATCACTGCGGTCAGTGCACTGACCCGCTCCAGCCACTGGCGACCATAGCGCAAATCCGCGACCCGCGGATCATTCCGCAACCGCCCGGCCAGCGCATCGATCTCGTCGGTATTTTTAAAATCAGCAGCAACTTTGAGGACTAATGAGGCAGGAAGAAAATCTTCCGGCAAACCATCGAGCAGATCGGCCCGCCGACTCAAACGCGCGCGAAAATCGTTCATGGCTTGCGCCGGTGAGGTATAATCAACTGCGGCAACCCCCGGCAAACGGAGCATCTCCGTGCGCCACAAGTCAAGCTCAGTCGCATCCGGCACCTGTTGAAGGTAGGCGACCATGCGCACATCTTGCCGCCAGCGTTCGGCGACCTGCTGCCCATTGATGAGCAGCACAGCAAACAGGGCAACGATCCCGAGGGCAACGGCGATGCTTAAAATCGTCGCAAGACTCAATACCGGGGTCTGCCGCAGATTGCGCCACCCACGCACAAACGGATAGCTAACGGTCCTGATCATGACAGATTATTGTCCGGAGGGCTCACCCGACCATCGGCCAAGGCAATCTCACGTCGGGCATAACGCCGCATCAGCAGCCGATCGTGCGAGGCCATCAGGATTGTCACCCCCTGTTCGTTGATATGTGTAAAAAGCTTGAGAATATCGCGACTGGTCGCGGCATCGAGGTTGCCGGTCGGCTCATCGGCCAGCACCAGGACAGGATCGACGACCAGCGCCCGCGCGATCGCCACCCGTTGCTGTTCACCACCGGACAGCTCCGGCGGGCGCCGTTGCAATTTGTCCTGCAAACCAACAAAGCGCAACTGCTCATTCACCCGCGCCGCAATCTCGCGTCGCCCCACCCCCTGAACTTCGAGCGGCAAGCCGACATTTTCAAAAACAGTTCGAAACGGCAGCAACCGAAAGTCCTGAAAGACAATGCCGAGAGATCGCCGCAACAGCGAAAGGCGTCGCTCCGTCATCCGCGTAACATTTTGACCATTGACGAGAATCTGGCCGCGTTGCACCCGCTGTGCGGCATACACAAGTTGCAACAGGGTTGATTTCCCGGCTCCGGAAGGCCCGGTCAGGTAGGTGAATTCGCCTTTGGCGACCGTGAAAGAGATATCGTCAAGAACCGCGCTGTTGCCGGGATACGATTTGCACACATTGTAAAGCCGGACCATCGCTCACCACTCGCGGTAGGGCGTACCGTCCAGTCCCATCAGGTCGCTCCCACTGTGAACATCAAAGACCCCGCCGGGAACAACAGTCCCGTCCTCCATCGGCTCGGGAGGGACCTCCTCCCAAGTGTCAGCTGAGTCGGTAAACGGGTCCTTGGGCAACTGTCGCAGATAACGCTTTGCGACCAGATCGTCAAGGCTGTCGGGATATTTGGCATTGTCCGCGAAATACGCATCGATAGACGTACGCAACTGAAACAGATCCTCCATCAGCACCGTTTCACGCGCCTTGATCAAACTGCGCTGATAACTGGGGATCGCCAGACTGGTCAGCGTGCCGACGATCGTCATCACCACCGCCAGTTCAATCAGGGTGAATCCGCGTTGGCTGACAATACGCAATCGACCTATTTTTTGCAGGAAAGTTTTCACCATGTGTTGTAATACGTCCCGTCGAGGGCGACTCCGTCGCTTTGTGAGTAAATATCGTAAATGTCACCGCCGCCATAAACCTGACTGTCCGGTTCATCGCTATAGGCGCGCAGTCCCCAGCCCTGTTCATACTCATCAAAGGGATCGACCGGGATGCGGCGCAGATATTTGCGCTTGTACTCATACATCCCGCCCCACGATTCGCCGGTGAGCAGATCTTCCAGTTC
Source organism: Desulfuromonadales bacterium (assembly GCA_029210745.1). Lineage (GTDB taxonomy): Bacteria > Desulfobacterota > Desulfuromonadia > Desulfuromonadales > JAHYIW01 > JAHYIW01. The sequence continues at coordinate 1,093 of JARGFI010000054.1, read as the reverse complement.
GCGTGGATAACCGGTTTCGTTGATGGCGCTGATAATCTTTTTCTCTTTGACGGCGCGGTCAAAATCGGCCTTGTATGCGTCAATCGCGGTGCGCACCTGACGTAGCCCACGGCGCAGCTCAATTTCCTTGGAACGCCGCACGCTCATCTCGGCCAATGGCATGACTGCCGCCGCCAGCACGGCAAGAATCACCATCGTTATCAGCATTTCGATCAGGGTCAAGCCGCGACAATTTTTCAGGGTCCGACCGGGACTCAAATCAACGCACCTCGATATTCAGTGGTGCCACTTCTGTCGTCAGTCGTGTGCCACCGGGATCACGAAAATTGATCCGATCAAAATTCAAGGTGGTGAGTCCCTGGGTCAACGCCCGGAATGTCGCCCGAAACAGCACTCCATCACCGGAAGCACCGCTGCCTCCGGCACCCTGTTTTGCACCGACAATGATGCGCCCGGCGCTGCGATCGGGACTGCTGGTAAAAATGGTCGTGGCACCGTCCTGCTTCAAAAAATCACCTTCGTCAAGACGCACAAACTCAAGCATTTCTGGATCATATTCGACAAAGAGCGGTGCACTGAATAACTGCCCGACCCCGGAAAGGACCGCATCAACCGTGAACGTATCCCCCTGTTTGACCAGTGTTGCCCCGTTCCACGCCAGTCGCCCCCCGTCGGGAAGCGGCGGAATATCAAGTGGCGGGACGTTGACCACTTCAACCGGTGGTGCAATGTCGGGCATGGCAGTGTACGGCATGTCTCCATGCGGCGGCATTCCGCCCGGCAGTTGCTGCATAGCCGTCATATCGTCCATGGTGGGCAGGGTGGAAATTTGTTCGGTCGAGGTGTGATCGTCCGGCGCAGCGATAGGCTCTAGCGCACGTTGCCCCTTGGCGTCAGCCGCTTGTGCAGGGACTGGAATTTGCGGCGGCTCGTTGACTGCTGCCGTCAGCTCCTTGGCAAAAGCAGAAAAACGCGCACCGGCCTTGAGCTGATCCTCACCCCCCGACCAGATACTGGCAACATCGGCAGCGGGGATATTTAATTTTTTGACGATATGCGGCGTAATCGAAAGGAGAATTTCCCGTTTGTTCTT
>JARGFI010000053.1:14025-16869 GCA_029210745.1 Desulfuromonadales bacterium | reverse complement strand
TCTGTGGCTGTTTGACCAGAAAAAAGATGAAATCGGCAAAGGTAGCGGGGTTTGTGGGTTGGGACGAATTTACCCTGAGCTGTGGACAGGCGCGTGGAACTTCCGTACAATCAAGAGGTGACCCTGAAAGATTGTCTTTATGGTAAAGCTTAAATACGGCCTCGACACCTGCGCCTGCACAATCACCAACGCCACGGTTCTGTGTCCGGTCTGCTCCCCGGGCCTTCCTCCGGCGGAAAATCTGATCCAGGCCGCACTGGCGCGTCCGCTCGGAACCCTGCCGCTCAACGAGATCGTCCGCCGCGGAGAAACGGTTGCCATCATCACGTCGGATATCACCCGTTATACCGGCAGTGAAATCTACCTGCCGCTGGTGGTCGCCGAACTGAACGCCGCCGGGATTAAAGATGATGATATCCTGATCGTCATCGCCCTCGGCATTCATCGCCAACAGACAGCAGCGGAACACCGCAAGATCCTTGGCCCGCTTTTCGGACGCATCACCGTCATCGATCACGATTGTGACGACCCGGCGCAACTGGTCGATCTGGGGGTAACGGCCGACGGGCTGTCGGTTCAGATCAACCGTCAGGTCGTTGCCGCCGACCGCATCATCGTTACCGGCACGGTTGGTTTGCACTATTTTGCCGGCTTCGGGGGCGGTCGCAAAGCGCTGGTTCCCGGCGTCGCCAGCCGCGCCACCTGCATGGCAACACACTATGCGATCTTCAACCCGCCGGAAATCGGCGGCAAGCAGCCGGGCGCAAAAACCGGTCAGCTCGATGGCAACCCGGTGCATGCGGTGATCCTCGCCGCCGCGCGCCGCGTCCAGCCCGATTTCATCCTCAACACCGTGCTGACCCCCGATAAGCAGCTTGCCGGAGTCTTCTGCGGCGAGCTGGAGGCCGCCCACCTGGCCGCCTGTCAGCTGGCGCGAGAGATCTATACCGTGGCGCTTGAAGAACCAGCGGAGCTGGCGATTGTCTCGTGCGGCGGGCATCCGAAAGATATCAACTTCATTCAGAGCCACAAGGCTCTCGATTACGGAGTCAACGCCCTGCGCCCGGGGGGAACCCTGATCCTGCTCGCCGCGTGTCCTGACGGTTTCGGCAACGCGACCTTTTTCGACTGGTTTCGCTATCAGGATTTGCAGGAATTCGAAACGGCGTTGCGTGCCAACTATGAGATTAACGGTCAGACCGCCCATGCCACGCTCGACAAGGCGCGGCGCTTCCGGGTGATCCTGATCAGTCATTTCAACGCGGAGCAAACGGCCCGCATGGGGATGGAAAAGGCCGCCGACCTTGACGCCGCGCTGCAGATGGCGTATGACCAGCTGCCGCCGTCACCGCGCACCGTGATTATTCCCGACGGCGGGACAATTCTCCCGATAATGAAAACGTAATCTCACCACGAAGTTCATGGAGCGCACGAAGAAGCCCCACGTCGCAGGACTTCCCTGCCCTTCGAGATCATGAACCAACACCCCACAGGATTGAATATGCTCAGTGAAAAGATTATCAAACAGCTGCAACGAATCGTCGGCGCGGAATACGTCTCCACCGCTAAAGCCGACCTGATCTGCTATTCCTACGACGCCACCCAGCAGCAGCATCTTCCGGATGTGGTGGTCCATCCGGGGCGCACCGAGGAGGTCGCCCAGCTGATGCGCCTGGCAAACGCCGAAAAAATTCCGGTCTTTCCGCGCGGTTCCGGGAGTGGCTTTACCGGCGGCAGTTTGCCGATTGCGGGAGGGATTGTGCTGGCGATGACGCGCCTCGACCGGATCCTGGAGATCGATGCCGACAATCTGGTCGCCACCGTCGAACCGGGCGTGGTCACGGAACAGTTTCAGAAAGCGGTCGAGAAGGTCGGGCTCTTCTACCCCCCCGATCCCGCTTCGCTGAAATTTTCCACCCTTGGCGGCAATGTCGCCGAATGCGCGGGGGGGCCGCGCTGCGTCAAGTACGGGGTCACCAAGGATTTTATTCTCGGCCTCGAAATTGTCACCCCGACCGGTGACATCATCCTCACCGGCGGTCCGACGATGAAAGGGGTGGTCGGCTACGATCTGACCAAGCTGATGTGCGGCTCCGAAGGGACGCTCGGGATTATCACCAGGATTATCATCAAGCTGCTGCCGCTGCCGGAAGCGAAAAAAACCATGCTGGTGCTGTTCGCTTCGATCGACGGTGCCGCGCAGGCGGTCTCGGCGATTATCCGTGGCAAAATCATTCCGACCACCCTCGAATTCATGGATGCGGCGACCATCGCCTGCGTCCGTCAGGCAACCGACCTCGATGTCCCGGAGAGTGCCAGGGCGTTGCTGATCATCGAAGTCGACGGGGACCGGGAGATGATTGACAAACAGGCGCAGAAGATCGCCGCCATTGTCCAGCCCCTCGGGGTGGTCGAAACCCGCACCGCCGAAACGTCCGCCGAAAGTGAAGCACTCTGGCAGATTCGCCGTTCAGTCTCCGCCAGCCTGCGGAAAGTCAATCCGGACAAGTTCAACGAAGATATTTGTGTGCCGCGCAGCAAGGTCCCGGAGATGATCCGCAAGGTTGAAGCGATCAGCGCGGAGCTCGGCATTCCGATTGTCAATTTCGGCCATGCCGGTGACGGCAATATTCATGTCAATGTGATGATCGACCGCAAGCAGCCGGGGCAGTTGGAAAAGGCGGAACGCGCCATTGAAGCCGTCTTTAAAGGTGCGCTGGCCCTTGGGGGCACGATGAGTGGCGAGCATGGCGTCGGCATCATGAAGTCCCCATATATCAATCTGGAGCTTTCGGCCGAGGCGCAGTCCTACATGGAGACGATCAAAAAAGCGCTCGATCCGAA
>JARGFI010000053.1:0-13925 GCA_029210745.1 Desulfuromonadales bacterium | reverse complement strand
TTATGAAAAAACTGAAACGACTCGACGAATATCGAGAAGAAATTGCCCAGTGTGTCAAGTGCGGTGCCTGTCGGGCGCATTGCCCGGCGTTCGGTGCCGAAAAACATGAAGGGCGGGTGGCGCGAGGAAAGATTGCGTTGGCTGACGCGTTCCTTAAGGGGGAGGTCGATCTGGAAGACAAGTTCCTGCTCGACATGTCCCAGTGCCTGCTCTGCGGCAGCTGCTGCGCCCAGTGCCCGAACAAGGTGCCGACCGATGAGATTGTCGCCGCCACGCGCCGCGAGATTGCCCGGCGCAAAGGGTTGTCGACCTTCGCCAAAGGTGTTGCCGGGATCCTGAGCAGACCGGAGCTGATGAACCTGCTGGCGAAGTCCGGGGGTAAGCTATCTGCGTTACTCTTTAAAAAATTACCGCAAACCAGCGGCCTGCGGCTGCGTTTTCCCGCCCCTTTCATCAGCTCCGACCGTACCCTGCCGCCCCTTGCGTCAACACCGTTTCGCGAACGTTACCCGGAAAAGATTGTCGGGGAAGCGGGGCGCCCAACCGTGGCTTTTTTCACCGGCTGCGGGATTAACTACATGTACCCCGAAGTCGGCGAAGCGCTGCTCAAGGCGTTGCAGTTTATCGGCGTCTCGGTGGTGATTCCGGCCGGACAGGGGTGCTGCGGGCTTCCGGCCGTCAGTGCCGGGGCGGGCGAGGTGGTTGAGCAGCTGGCGGAACAGAACCTCAAGGCGCTTACCGCCACCCCGGTTGATTGCATCGTCACCGCCTGTGCGTCGTGCCACGCCGGGCTGGGGAAGGTTTATCAGGATTTTGGGGCGGAGTTCGCGCCGCTCACCGCCAACGTCAAGGACATTTTCGTCTTTCTGGTCGAGCAGGGGTTGGTGGAAAAACTGGCCGCGTTGCCGAAAGCCGCCGAGCGGATCAAGGTGACCTATCATGACCCCTGCCATCTGCGTACCCAGGGAATCACCAAGGAGCCGCGCGCAATTCTCCAGGCGCTGCCGCAAGTTGACTATGTCGAAATGGAAGACGCCGGCACCTGCTGCGGCTTGGGCGGGACTTATTCTGTCTATCATTACGACACCGCCAAGAAAATCGGGGCGCAAAAAGCCGGGTTCATTGAAGAGAGTGGTGCGGCGCTGGTCGCCACCGACTGCCCCGGTTGCATCATGCAGTTGCAGGATGCGGTCAATCATGCCGGGCAGCAGCAGCGCGCAGTGCACATTTTGAGCTTGTTGATGGAGGCGTTGGAGGAAATAAAAGAGGACACGTAAGCTGGTCACCGGTCAAATTTCTCAGTCGTCGCTGATTTTCACCGGCGGGGCGGAAAATCTTTGCAGTCGAGAAAGATGCTGCGAGAGCATAGGGCCTTGGTGTACAAAATGGTGTACAGGGGAATTAAAAAAGGGCTCACCAATCGGTGAGCCCTTTGAATTGTTTTGGTTGCGGGGGCAGGATTTGAACCTGCGACCTCCGGGTTATGAGCCCGACGAGCTACCAGACTGCTCTACCCCGCGACAAGGACCCGCACACTACGCCAAGCGCCCGTCGATGTCAACCTTCTTTTCCGGATTTTCTCATCCCGACTATTTTTCGCACCTTGTCCCGCTTGACGCTTTCCGTTACACTGACGCCGCAGTATCCAAAAGTGCCCATTTTCTGCAGCCGATATTGCCCGGAGTCCCATGAACGAACTGACGATCACCCTCGCACAAGCCCTGCTGCAACGCGACAAAGGCGCCCTGCTGGTCGATGCCCGCAGCCCGGCGGAGTTTGCCGAGGCGACAATCCCCGGTGCGCTCAATGTGCCAATCTTCGCTGACGACGAACGGGCCGAAATCGGCACCCTTTACAAACAAGTGGGCAAGGACGAAGCGCGCAGGCGCGCAGTGGAGCTGGTCGCCCCGAAGATTCCCCGACTGCTCGAAGAGGTGCGCACGGTGTGGGCGGGGCATACCGGGCCGGTGATTGTTTTTTGCTGGCGCGGCGGAATGCGCAGCAAAGCGTTGACCAGCTTTCTCGATCTGGCCGGGATTCCGGCGCGGCAGTTGCTGGGGGGACATAAAGCTTTCCGCCGCCTGGTGCTCGATTTTTTTGATAGCGGAAAATGGGGGCGGATGTTGGTGCTGCGCGGTCTGACCGGGGTTGGCAAGACGCGTATCCTGCAACGGTTGGAGGAAGAGAACTACCCGGTGATCGACCTTGAAGCACTGGCCAACCATCGTGGCAGCACCTTCGGCAATCTCGGCCTGCCGCCGCAACCGGGGCAGAAAATGTTTGAAGCGCTGGTCTGGGATGTGTTGCGCAAGATTGGCCTGGATGACTATATTCTTGCTGAAGGCGAAAGTCGTCATATCGGTCGCGTGGCGCTGCCAGCGCGGCTTTATCAGGCCCTTCAGCCGGAACCCAGCCTCTGGGTCACGGCTTCTCTGGAACGTCGTGCCGACATCATTCTCGATGACTATCCCGACCCCGACCGCTTTCGTGAGGGGTTCGTGCGCCAGCTCAACGCGCTGCGTGACCGCCTTGGCGGCGAGAGCGTCGGCCAGATGCTGGGCCTGCTTGAACAGGGAGCCTGGCGCGAGCTGGTTACGGAGCTGATGGTTCGCTACTACGATCCGCTCTATCGCCACACCCTGCCAGCGAACCGGATTGAAATCAACTTTGATGATGAAGAGGGTGCGCTGGTCGAATTAAAGACCGCCATTGCCGAGCTACTCACCACCCCGAAGCGACCCGTGCCATGACTCCTGCGGACCCCGCTGCCATTAACCGCCTCTGCACGAAATGCCTGCGCAACTGCAAGCAACCGGCCTCCGCCCTGCTGCTGGCCTGCCCGCGTTACCTGCCGTTGCCGTTCAAGCTTGAGAAGCATAAATTTGACCAGCTTGACCTGTTCGCTGACAGCACGGACAAGGACACTTCACACAAATAAAACGGGGCCAAAGCACCCTGCCTCGACCCCGCTGTTCTTTCTCTCCCGGCTTAATCGAGTTCCGCCAGAAAATCGACAATGTAGTGGGTAAACTTCTCCGCTTCGACCAGAAATGAATCGTGACCGTAATCGGACTCAATCAGATGATAGGTGGTTGGCCGTCCCAGCCGCTGAAGAATCGTCACCGCCTCTTCGGTCAGGTACGGCGGATAAAGCCAGTCGGAGCTAAAGGCGAACCACAGCGACGGGCAGATCACCTGCTTCAGAGCATCTTCCAGACGATCGAAGTTCCAGCCGGCATCGTACAGATCGAGCGCTTTGGCAAGATAGAGAAAGCTGTTGGTGTCAAATCGATCGACAAAGTTGCGCCCGTTATATTCCAGATAACGCTCCACCTCATACTGACCGAAAAAATCGAACAGACCGTCTCGCACCGAAAAACGCCGCCCGAACTTGAGCTGCATCGACGTGTCAGACAGGAACGAAATGTGTCCGATGGCACGGGCCAACGCCAAACCGTCGGCGGGGGGATGCTCGGGTCGATAGTTCCCCTTCTTCCACAGTGGATCGTTAAAGATCGCCTGCCGGGCCATGGCGTTAAGCGCAATCGCCATCGGTGAGTTCGACACCGCTCCGGCAATCGGGATGATCGATCGGGTACGCTCTGGAAAATGGATCCCCCACTCCAGCGCCTGCATCGCCCCCATGCTCCCCCCAATGACGCAGTGTAGCTGGTCAATGCCGAGTCGATCGACAAGCAACTGTTGGGCGCGCACCATGTCGCGCACCATGAGCACCGGAAAGTTAAGCCGGTAAGGCTTGCCGGTGCGCGGGTTCTCACTGGTCGGGCCGGTCGAGCCAAAGCAGGAACCGATAACGTTGGAGCAGATCACATAATAGCGATCGGTATCGAGCACTTTCCCCGGTCCGATCATGTCATCCCACCACCCCGGTTTGCGATCTTGGGTGCTATGATAGCCGGCCGCGTGTGCGTTGCCGGTCCAGGCATGAGCGACCAGAATCGCGTTTGAACGGGCCGCGTTGAGCGTGCCGTAGGTTTCGTAGGCAAGGGTCAACGGACCGAGCACCCGACCGCTCTCCAGCCGTAGTTCAGCATCAAAATGCGCATATTCAGTTGTGACGATGCCGACAGAATTTTCCACAGCCAACCCTTTGCCCCGCGATTTATCCAATGAACACAAAAAGCCCCTGCTCAGATCAGATGAGCAGGGGCCGAAGGATACAAAGATATTTTTCCCGAGGCTCCGTCCTCATCTGTCCCCCGCTGACCTGGGGGTCGGATTTAGCACCTGGCACCCGCGCGGGCGGATCGGTTGCTGCGGTTTCATAGGGCCTGACCCTCCACCGCTCTGGATAAAGACGAACGTCATTAATTCAGTTGTTCGGAAAAGCTAACGGAATTGCGGCAACTTGTCAAATCAATTCAGAATCAGCGGCAGGAGGATGTTAAACTCGCGTCGACGGTATCGATGATTGCGGTCAATATGCTTTCCAGACATTGACTTGTCATTGGAGTTCGATAATCTCTACCGGTCATGTGGACGATTGATGTGCGTCCGGGGAAAGAGAATTTTGTGCCACAGGCCCTGCTCAGAAAATCGAATCTTGCCGAACTGATTACGCTTCTGCTTGGACGACAAAAAGTAGTCGGTCCGGTTTCGCTGGGTAACGACCAGTTCAGGTTTGCCGAGATTAATTCCTCGGCAGAACTGAGTCTTGATTATCTTCCGACCATCCTTCCCCCGAAAAAATATTTTCTCCCCCCCCATGAAATGCTGCTGCACTACGATATCGCCGCTGGCCAACAGATGCAGGCGCTGGCCGAGGTCGAAGAGCTGGTGCTGTTTGGTGTCCATACCTGCGACCTTGCCGGTATCCAGTGTCTGAATATGATTTTTTCCGACCGACCGCGCGATTTACACTACCTGCTGCGCAAGAATCATCTCACCCTGATTGGTCTGGAGTGCAATGACTGCTGTGATCATCACGCGAATTGCGCCCTGTTGCATACTCACCTGCCGAAAGGTGGCTACGACCTGTTTCTGAGCGATCTGGGCGCTGACTACTTCGTCGATATCGCTACCCACAAGGGGGAACAGCTGGTCGCCGCTGCACAATTATTCGAACCGGTCACCGCGGCAGCGCAAGACGCCCTGGCCACACTGCGTCGCAACAAAAAAGAACGCTTCAAAAGCACGCTGCCGATGCGCTATGAGGATCTTCCCTATCTCCTCGAAGAAACCGTTGACAGCGCCATCTGGCAACAGGTCGGCGAAAAATGCCTGTCGTGCGGCAACTGTACCAACGTGTGCCCGACCTGTTACTGCTTTGACATGGTTGACGAACCACAACTTGATCTGAGCAAGGGGCAACGTGTCCGCACCTGGGATTCCTGCCAGCATGAAACGTTTGCCAAGGTCGCCGGCGGGGAAAGCTTCCGCGCCGAACGCGCGGCGCGCCAGCGGCATCGTTTTAACCGCAAGTTCAACTACCCGATGGCGCGTTACCGGCGACTTTTTTGCACCGGTTGCGGACGGTGCAGCCGCGCCTGCATGGCGGCAATTGATGTGCAGGAAACGCTCAAGGCATTGATTGAGGAGCGGGGACGATGAAAACCGTTGCAGTCAGTCATTCCGACTACCAGGTCAAACGCGCGCGGATTGAAGAAATCACCCCGCTGACCGCGCTGGAGAAACTCTTCCGCATCGTCCTGCCGGAGGATGAAGCCTTCGACCACGATCCGGGGCAATTTGTCGAGGTGTCGCTCTTTGGCGTTGGCGAAGCACCGATCTCGATCTGTTCGTCTCCAACCCGGCTCGACAGTTTTGAACTCTGCGTGCGCCGCACCGGGCGCTTCACCGCAGCGCTGCATCGACTTAAAACCGGTGATGAGGTTGGCATTCGCGGCCCCTTCGGGGTCGGTTTTCCGGTGATTCCGCTGCAAGGGAATGATGTCCTGCTGATCGCCGGGGGGCTGGGGATTGCACCGCTGCGTTCGTTGATCAATTACATTATCGATAACCGTCGCGACTTCGGCAAGGTCGACATCCTCCTCGGCTGCCGTGATCCGGAAAGTATGTTGTTCAATGGCGAACTGGCCTGCTGGGAGCAGCGCATTGATCTCAATTTCGGTTGTTCCATCGACCACGCCGCACCCGCCTGGGAAGGGAACGTGGGGCTGATCACCGCACTGATTCCGGGCGTCAACCTCGACCCTTTAAAAACCTTTGCCATCGCCTGCGGGCCGCCGGTGATGTATCGCTTTGTGGTCGAGGAGCTGCTGAAAAAAAAGATCCCTGAAGCACAAATCTACCTGTCGCTTGAACGCCACATGAAGTGCGGCCTTGGCAAATGTGGGCACTGCCAGATCGACAACATCTACTGTTGCCAGGATGGCCCGGTGTTCCGTTTTGACCAGATAAACAGGCTTAAGGGGGCGATCTGATGGCACGACCGAAGGTGGCATTTTTTGATCTCTCCAGCTGTGAAGGGTGTCAGCTGCAAGTGACCAACATCGGCGCGGTCCTGTTTGAGTTACTCGGAGTGATTGATCTGGTCGAGTTTCGCGAAGTACTGTCGGAACGCTCGGCAGAACGTTATCATCTGGCGTTTGTTGAGGGGAGCGTAAGTAATACCGAGGCGGAGCGGCGGCTGAAAGAAATCCGCGCGCGCAGCGACGCGTTAATCGCCTACGGCAGCTGTGCGACGAACGGTGGTGTCAATGGCATGAAAAACGGCCATTCGCTCGTTGCGGCACAGACCGAGGTCTACGCCGAACATGGTGCATGGTTCCCGACCACCAGCACCCGCGCCCTGCATCAGCTGGTCACGGTTGATTACATGATTCCCGGCTGTCCAATCCATCCCGACGAATTCATCAAGGTGATTAAAGCAGCGCTGGCGGGACTCCCCTCACCGGTCCCTGATTATGCCGTTTGTGTTGAGTGCAAACTCAACGAGAACGTGTGTCTGTATGACAAGGGAATCACCTGTCTGGGGCCAATCACCCGCGCCGGGTGCCATGCCTGGTGCATCAATAACGGCAACACCTGCTACGGGTGCCGGGGGCTGGTCAGCAACCCGAACCGGTCGGGGGCCGCAGCGGTGCTGCATCACTACGGCCTCGATGCCGAGCAGATTGTCAAGCGGATGACCATGTACAACGCGGCAATGGAGCCGGGCAATGCGTAGGGATGTTGCGGTCAAGGTCGAATTTCTGACCCGGGTCGAGGGGCACGGGCACATCGTTGTCAATGTCCGCGACGGGGTCGTGGAGCGGGCTGAGCTGCAAATCGTCGAGGCGCCCCGCTTCTTTGAGGCGATTCTGCGCGGGCGTTCAATTTTCGAGGCTCAGCACATCACGTCACGTATTTGCGGCATCTGCGCCTGCGGTCACAGCCTCGCCTCAATCCAGGCAGCCGAGCATGCCCTCGGTTTCAGTCCGAGCGCCCAGACGGTGCTGTTGCGCACATTGCTGCTGCACATGGAGCTGCTCGACAGCCACGTGCTGCATATCAATCTGCTGGTTGCCCCTGATCTGCTCGGGGTGCAGAGCTTCATCGGGATGATGAAGGAGAACCCCGAGGCAGTACGCCGTGCGCTACGCATGAAACAGGCGTGCAACACCGTTTGCGATCTGCTGGTCGGTCGCCATGTCCATCCGATCAGCTGTGTGATCGGCGGATTTACAAAACTTCCGACCACAACCCAGCTGGTAACGATGCGCGACCAGCTGGTGCAGCTGCGTGACGATCTGTTGCCGACCGTCGAGCTGATTCGGACGCTCTCTTTCCCCGAATTTTGCCGGGAAACGGAGTATGTCGCCCTGTGCAGTGATGATGATGTCTATCCGCTGTTATCTGGCGCGATCGCTTCAAGTGACGGGGTGCGAAAAGCAAAAGAAGATTATCGTTCGATCACCAACGAATTCCTGGTGCAACATTCATCGGCCAAGCATGCTCGCCTCAGTCGCAACTCCTACGCCGTCGGCGCGCTGGCACGGTTCAACCTCAACGCCGCCAAGCTCCATCCGTCCGCCCAGGCTGTCGCCGCCGAACTCGGCCTGCGCGCGCCCTGCTGCAATCCCTATCTCAACACGGTTGCGCAACTGGTTGAATGTGTCCATTGCAGTGAAGAGGCGCTGATGATCGTTGAGCAGTTGCTGGCTGAGGGGATCGATCAGGGCGAAGCGGTGAGCGGCGGGGGGAACGAGAATCAGCGCATCCCGGTGCGCGCCGGTCGCGGTATTGGCGCGGTCGAAGTACCGCGCGGCATCCTTTTTCACGATTACACAATTGATGACAAAGGGATGATCGAACACGCCAACTGTGTGATTCCGACCGGGCAGAACCTGCAAAATATTGAGGATGACATGCACCGTCTGGTCCCTGAAATCCTCGTGCGCAGTGACGCCGAAATCACCCTGGCGCTCGAAATGCTGGTCCGCGCCTACGATCCCTGTATCTCGTGTTCAACCCATTTTCTGAAGATCGATTTTGTCGGGCGCTGAACTCAAGGCCCTAAGCGGAGATTTTAACCAGTTTTTCGCGAGGGCCGTCGGCAACCACCCGCCCACTGTCGAGCGCAATGACGCGCTGAACCATTTGCAGCATGATCGGGCTGTGAGTGGTGGTGATCAGTATCGCGTTTGTGTCGAGCAGTTTCGGCAACCGTTCCGCCAGCAGCCGTTCGCTCTCGGGGTCAAGCCCCAAAGTCGGTTCATCGAGCAGCAGAATCCGGCTCGGCTGGGCAAAGGCGCGTGCCAGCGCCACCTTCTGGCGTTGACCGCCGGAGAGGTTGTTGCCGCGCTCTTCCAGTCCCATCCCCAGCGACATTCTCCCGCTTTTGAATTCATTTTCCAGCCCCGACGCCCAGATCGCCGCGGCGAAGCGGCTCGGCTCGGTGGCCCCGGCGATACGCAGATTATCTTCCAGAGTGCCGGCAAAAATCGCCGGATCTTGTGCTTTATAGGCCAGCCACTTGACCCGGTCAAAGCGGGAAATATCTTCCAGGTCCAGGCCGTCAATCAGGATTTGCCCCGAATCCGGGCGACTGAGTCCGCCCAGACAGCGCAGCAGGGTGGACTTCCCGGCCCCCGGTCGTCCCAGCAAGGCGATGCGCTCGCCGGGGACGATGGAAAACGACACCGCCTCAAGTGCCGCTGGCCGCCCCTCATAGTGTTTGCCGATATCGATCACGGCAATATTGCCGACAATCTGCGGACGGGGGGTACAGGTTCGTTCCTCGACCTCTTCCAGGCTGGTTTCCATTCTCGCCGCAGCACGCATGAAATCCTGCCACTTTCCGGTTACTGCAAAGAGGGATGCCACCAGCGCCATGGCACGTCCTGCCAGCAGGTTACAGGCGATGAGCTTGCCGATACTGAGCAACTGGGAGTGAATCAGATAGACCCCGGCGGTCAGGATCACCACCGTCGTTACCGTCTGCATAATCGTCGACAGCATCCCCATGCGGTGTGCGGCGAGACGCCTTTTAGTGTCAAAGTTGGTGGTCTGATCGGTCAGTTCACGCCAGCTGCGCAAAAACGATCCCGCACCGGGAGTGGTGCGTACCACATCCAGGGACCCCAGAACTTCCCCCATGAACGACAGTTTGCGGGTGTTTCTCTGTTCAGCTTCGTTGGACAGTCGCGTCTGCTGCCGCTGCAACACAAATCCGATGCTTGAAAAGAGCAGCAGCAGAACCGTCGCGGCCACCATCAATGGCCAGGCGATAAAACCGATCACCCCCAGATACAAAAAGAGAAAAGGGATATCGGCAATCGACAACAGATAAGTGGAGGAGACAAAGTCACGCGACAGACTCAGGTCACGATAGTTGGAGAGAAAACGAGGAAAACCGCCAGGCGGCAAGTCAACCTGGGCGATCATTTTTGACCACAGGCGCTCATCGCTGCGCCGCGTCAGATCAACACTGATCCGTTCTGTTGCCCAACTCCGCACCAGGCGCATCCCGGCATCGGTGGCCAGATAAAGGGCCATGCCGAAGACCAGCGCCCAGAGGGTCTCAAAGAGACCATTGAGGGCGATCTTGTCGTAGATCAGCAACACAAAGAGCGGCAGCAGCAGCTGACCAGCGTTAATGTAGAGGCTCGCCATGCCGACTTCCGCCCACGCCGCGCGCAGCTCCGGCCATAACGCCGCCAGCGAGGCAAACCCTCCGGACTTGCTGGCACCCTTTTGCGGCAAGGTCATCACGACAGCTTCAACCGGCTCCTCGTTTTCCGTTGTCACGGCGATGTCGAGCGGCATCCCGCTGGCAGACAGGTAGTGCCAGCGTTGCTCCATGCGATGCAGCAGCCTGAAACCGTCTTCAGTAGCGCGCAGCAGAATAAGATCGCCGGGGATATTCAACGCCTCATGCAGTGGTCCCACAATATGCCGCGCGGCAAGATTCCAGCGTTCCAGTTGTATAATTTCAGCGGACCAGTCATCGACAGCGACCAGACGCTCGAAACTCCTTTGCAGCCGTTCCGTTGCAACCCGATCAGAAGCGCACAACGCGGTGACGGCGATCAGCAGCGATTGGCTGTCGAGTGTACTGACAGAGTCGCCTGTGGGAACTGGATTAGAGACATCGTCCATCAAGACACAACCCAGTGGATAACAGCCGTTTGAGTTCCATCGGTGATGGTGTAATCGGCGGTGACATCAGCGACAAATGGAGTGGGGTCAATTGAGCCGCTACCGAGAACCAGGGAATCGCCATTGTTGGCCAGAATGGTCAGTTCAGAGGCATTGTCATTACCCACCATCCGCTGAATATCCGCACTGGTGACGGTAATCTCGGTGCCAACACCATCATTGATATTCAGGGCTTCAATGCTGGTTGTGACATTGGCCAAGGCGGTCAAGTCATACGTGCCAACTAAATTTTGTAGCACCACAGTATCGGTGCCTGCGCCACCATTAAGTGAGTAGGGCAAATCAGCAGAATCTGATGACACATTGAAGGTATCGTTGCCGCCATACCCGTCAAGGAAGTCTCTGCCGCCACCACCGGTGAGAATGTTGTCGCTGTGATCACCTTCCAGTCGATCCCCAAAGGCAGATCCGATCAGGTTTTCTATGCCGTTATAAGTGTCGCCAAACGCCTCGCCAGCCCTGAAATCGGGATCAAGGAGAGAAGCATAAACCCTGGCACCAGCATTGGCATAACTGGCCGTATCGTTGCCTAAACCGCCGATCAGGGTGTCACCACCGGCACCGCCAATGAGGAGGTCATCGTCCGCACCGCCGTCGAGGGTGTCGGCACCGACGCCACCATAGAGGGTGTCATTGCCGGCCATCCCGTTGAGGGAGTCATTACCATCACCACCGGTGAGGATGTTAGCCATACCATCACCTGCAAGGGTATCGGCACTGCTGCCTCCGACCAGGTTTTCAATGCCGGAGTAGGTATCGGTAAAGCTGCCGTCACCACCTGTCCCGACCGTCAGCGAAGCATTAATGGCTGAAGAAAAACTGGCATAGGAAACAGTGTCGATGTCAGTGCCGGGGACGGTGTCTGTGTTGCCATAAATCGTATCGGAGCCCAAAGTGCCGTAGAAAACATCATCACCGTCACCACCGGCGAGGATGTTGGCGTTGTCATCACCGGTCAGGTGATCGTTACCCGCCCCGCCGGTCAGGTTTTCAATGCCGTCATAAGTATCGGTGAAGGTTCCGTCACCGCCCGACCCCGTTGCCAATGAGGCGGTGATAACCGTTCCCGAACCGACGCCGGCATAACTGGCGGTGTCGCTGCCAGAACCGCCATGCATGGTGTTGTTTCCAGCGCCACCGACCAAAGAGTCATTGCCGTCGCCACCATAGAGGGTGTTGGTGCCAGCTCCGCCGGTAAGGGTATCATTGCCGCCGTCGCCGTAGAGGGTGTCGTCCCCCCCTGCGCCATCAAGGATGTCGTTGCCGGTACCGCCGACAAGGATGTTATTGTTTTCGTCACCGTTAATTGTATTGTCGGCGGCCGAACCATAGGTGAATGTGAGCAATGAGCTGGCGGAGTTACCGGCAAGGTCGGTCTGGCGCACATAAACGGTGTTGTCACTATTTTCGCTAAAGGCCGGGGCGGTAGAGACCCAACTGCCGTCGAGGCCTGTCGCGCTGTACTCAACCGAGGCACCCGCCTCAACTCCGGTCACGGTAAATGTACCCGTGGTATTGTCGCCGATGTCGGTGGTCAGCTCAATCGTCGGTGCTGCTACGCTGGTGTCGATGTGCAAAGTGTAAATGGACGAGTCGGCACTGATGTTGCCGGCAGCGTCGGTTGCGGTGATTTTGTAATTATACGTCGAGCCGTCTGACAGAGCCGTCAGGTTGTGGCTCCAGTTCCCTGCGCCGTCAGCCCATATCGTGGCGATAAGGAGTGCGCCATCATAAATCGTGACCTTGCTGTCTTTTTCAGCAGTCCCGGAAAGGGTTAAGGTCGTATCGTTGGTGTAGCCATTGTTTGCCACATTCCCCTGAACTGGATCAACATCGTCGGCTGACTCGGAAATAGTGGGTGTTCCCGGCTGGACTGTATCGATAACAATAGTTCGGGCCGCTGAATTCGTGTTCCCGGCAGCATCAGTGCTCGTTGCAACGACGGAATGGTTCCCCTCTCCCAAAGCAATACTTTCAACGTTCAGTGTCCAGATATTACTGGCAGTGGAAAGGTAGCCGTCACCGACCGTGTAGGTGGTGCCATCCAGCTTGACTGTCAAAACGGCGTTGTCAACAGAGTCGAAGCTGCCGTTGATAATCAGGGTATTGTCATTGGTGATGAAGTCGGCATTCGAAGTGCCGGCACTGTCGTCGGTAATCCCGGTGATGGTGACGTTCGGCGCAGCAATATCAATTTTAATCACTTGAGACGCTGAGTTGCTGTTCCCGGCGGTGTCGGTTGCCGTCGCCACCACGGTGTAACTGTTGTCGGCCAGAGTTGCGCCGTTAAGGTCCAGTTGCCAGTTGCCGCCGGTTGAGGTCAGTTGTGCATCGGTACCGAGGGTGTAGGTGGTGCCGTTAAACGTGACCGTCAGATCATTGCTGCCATTGGTATCGGCGGATTGATAGCTGCCGCTGATGCTCAGGGTGTTGTCGCTGGTGATAAAATCGGTAGCCGAAGCACCGGCGCTGTCGTCGGTAATGGCGGAGATAGCGACGTCCGGCGCGGCGGTGTCGATGGTGTAGTTGCCACTGGTTGCGCCGGTGCCCGGGTTGCCAGCCAGATCGGTGTAACCGTCCACAATTATTACTGCATTAGTACCACTTTCAATGTCTGGGTCTGGTGTAAACACAGCGGTCCAGGTCGTGCCTCCATCAGAAGAACTGAAGGTGCCGAAGGTGCCGTTATTTGCTGTTACACTGAAGTCGTTATTTACCTTTTCAGAGAAGGTCAAGGTAACCGTTGGCGTGTCGCCGACCTTCAATGCGTAATCGCTCAAGGTGATGTTATTGATCGTCGGGGATATCTCGTCGATATCGTTGACTGTAACATTCAGGGCTTCGGTGTGGCTCAAACCTCCGGCATCGGTCACTTGAATATTAATGGCCAAATCCGGATTGGTTTCGAAATCGATACTGCCATTGACCCGCAATTCGTTTCCAAAAATGGATACTAGGCCGTTGTCGGCATCGTTTGTGCCATTTCCGGCAACCAAGGTGTAGGTAAAGGTGCCCCCTGCATCAACATCGGAAGCAGTCAGAGTGCCAACGACAGTGCCAATTGGGGTGTTTTCGTCCACAGCGTTGGTCGACAGGGCAATGTTGGTTGGTGCATCGTTGGTGCCGGTAATGGTGATGGTCAGATCGGTGCTGGAGGTTGCCCCGTTGTTGTCGCTGACCGTGTAGCTCACCCTGGAGGTCGTCGTTTCACCTGCCGCCAGATAGTCGAAGTCACTGCCCGGATCGAAACTGTACGAACCGTCGGCGGCGAGGGTGAAGCTGCCGCCATTGTCCCCGGCCAC
>JARGFI010000052.1 GCA_029210745.1 Desulfuromonadales bacterium | reverse complement strand
CGCTGCACGTCCGCCGATCGACTTCTTCAGGTGGATACCACCGGATTTGTAACTCAGACCGACTTGCGAACTGTTGGCCAGAATCAACGCAGTCCCGCCGACATCATCCAGCGGATGGCCGCCAATATGGCAGTAAGTACAGTTGCCGACCATCGGGTCGGTCGCCCAGCCGCTATCCGGCAAAGTGACACCGCCAGCCGGGTCCGTGACATGACTCGGGGTAACACCGCCCATGCCGTGACAACCGACGCAGTCAAAGCTCTGCGCGCTGTCCCATTTAGGTGTAGAGGCCGAGGGGTGGCAGCTTTCCGGTGACATGCTGCCACAGGTACCGGCGGTGGTCGTCGTCCCCGGCGTCCAGACGGCATTATCACCGGCGGCGGTCAGATCGAGCTGAACGTCAATGTCGCCGTTGGCATGTTTGCCATCAAGGTTGTTACCGTCCTTGTAATCCCCCTCATGACAAAGATTACAACTGTCTCCCTTACTGAAACGGAAGCTGTAATTAAGGTGCTTCTCGTGTTGGCCGATGTACATACGTTCGGCCTCGGTAGCTGCCGCCAGGTCATAGTTGCCATGGTTGTCAACCGCCGGGGCGGCCTTGACCTGATCGGTGACGACACCTCCATTCGCCGCTGTTGCATCAAACGGCCGATTGTAGAACGCGTCGGTGGTCCGATCCGGATTACCATGACAAGAGGCGCAGTTCAAATAGGCCGCGGATGTCCAGGTGGGGATCGAAATAGTGTTGTAAACCGTACCAGCGCCATCCGGGTCGCTCCCGGCCGCGGAGTGACAGCCACCGACGCCAAGCGCACCGAAGTTACTGCAGGTGCCATTGTCGGTACCACCGGCATCATCTGCGTTCGCATCAACAGGGACGTAGTCGCCAGCTCCAAAGCCGCCAAAACCGTTGACGTCATCGTACATGATCGTACCGGCCGCGGTGCCGTCGTCGGTGTAGTAGATGCGATCGCCCGAGATAATCCCGGAATGAACGCCGCCCGGTCCATAGCCCATGGTCAGGATGCCGTCCTGATGATCGAGACCGTAGCTGGCGACGGCGGCACCATGACACTTGGTGCAGTCCTGAATGGTAAAACCATGCAGTTTGTGGTTACCAACCGATTCAACAACACTTGGTGCGGTGGTATGGCACATCCCGCAGCGCGGCCCGCCGACAGCCTGATCGCTGCCAGCCGTTTTCGCCGTTGAGAGTGGTGAACCGTTCCCTGCTTCATCATAGGTTTTGATCGCGAAGTAGTACAACGTTCCAGGAATCATCCCGGTGACCTCAAACTTCTGGATTTTGCCGCCGAAATCGGGGGACGGCTCATTGACCGCTTGCTGCGCCGCGGCGAAATTCCCTTCAGTGATCGGAGCAGTCGAGTAGCGGATATCGTAATGATCGGCCCGCCCGTGATTATGATAATCATCCCCCGGTGCGGTCCAGATCAGCTGAACCGATCCGGATTTCGGGCGGACTTTGGCGACGATATCATCGATCGGACTCGGAGCCACATAGTCGGCAGTATCGGCCGTGCCCAGTCCGGTGATGTTCAGGGTTGAATGCGAATACCCGTCCCCGGCGTTGACCCGCACCGCAATCGAACCGCTGGTGATCCCGGCCGTCTGGGTATCCCAGACATAGCTCAGGGTCGCAGAATTGTAACCTTCCGCAATCACGTAATCGTACGACGTGCCGCCGTTGTTTGAACCATAGAGGTCATAGTGAATGGTATCGCTAAGGCCATCCGCCGTGTCGGTTGCCGCATTCAGGGCAATCTCGACCATGGCATCACCGACTCCGACCCCGGTGGTGCCATTGTTGGTCGCAGCGGCCGGTGCAACATTGACGATCTGCTCGGCCAAAGTCACATCTCCACGGTAAGCAGTGCTGCCGTAGTTGAGCTTGACGCCAACGGCTGTCGTCTCTTCAACAAGGATGGACAGACGTTGACCGTTGGTAATCGTCTGTCCGCCGACGTCGACAATCTTGAACTGGTAGACGCGGTCGGCGCGCGACCCGAGGGTGATCGCCTTCGGTGTCCCCAGCGCGGAAAAGGTAGCGGCGGTCCCATCGGTGGTATAGCCGACTGTCGCCTGAACCTTAGCCGCACCGTTCCCGGTATCGAGATAGACCGCAAAGGTGTCAACAAAGTAGTTGACCGGAACCGTATTGTTAGCGGCCGGAGCGAAGACCGCAGGGAGTACCGTACCGACAACCGCAGTTCCTGCATTGCCATCTTTAACCAGAGCCAAAGAGCCATTGGTCCGATAGGTGTGGTAGGTCTTGTCGACGATTGGGACGGCTGTCGGCGTCGTCGACACCGTTTGGGTGTTGGTATCGCAGTTGTTCAATGCGTCGCAGGCCCGCACTCCTAAGTGATAGATAGTGTCGTTGACCACCCCGTGGGTATTGTTCAGTTCGATCTTGTTATCAGTCCAGCCGGTCACCACCGGTGTATCCACATCCATGTCCAGCGGACCAGACGCTTCATCCTTGAGCCAGATCTTGTAGGTAATCGGCATGGTATGGTCTTCGGCCGCTGTCCAGTAGAGGTTGATCGATTGTCCTTCATCCCCCTTGACCGCCTTGTTGGCGCCACCGAAATCAGGAACCAGGGTATCGACCGTCGGCGTTGCACTGATCGTATTCGACGTTGCTGACCAGTTACCGGCGGTGTCACGCGTCCTGAGACTGAAATAGAAGGTGGTGGCCGGGGTCAGATTCTCAACCACCGCTTCGGAAAGGTGGCCCTCAGCGTAGGCGGCAGGCAAGTTGCCGGCATAGTTGGTGGTGGAGTTGTAGTCCGTGGCAATGGCCGCGCTGGTGCCATAACGCAGGTCGTAGACATACGGCGTGGTATTGACCAGATTGTTATCGTCGCCCGGCGCATTCCACGACACCTTGATGGAGCGCGGATTCGGGCCGGCGACAGCGGCCAGCGTCACCGCTGCTGGCGGCACATTATCGGCGTACCAGTGCGGTGTGGTTGTGTTGTTAAAGTGACAATCGATGGTCGCACAGGAGTTGGTCCCGGCCGTGAATACACCGTCGGTATCGTTGCCACCACCGATGATCCGCTTGTAGAACCAGCTTCCTGCGCTGTGTTGTGGCAATGTCGCGGTACCATTATTGTGATAGCTGCCGGAGCCAATCTCAGGGCCATGACAATAGCCACAAGCGTCAGCCTGGGGGATGTTCTTGGCGATCATAGCCGCCATGTGCTCTGGATGTTTCCCGGCCTGGTCATCCGCCGTGGGGACGCCAGCCCCTGTGGTGTTGCCATCCGGCCAGAAATTGCCGGCCTGGTTACCGTGGCAACCGTCGCAACTGCCACCTGAAGAGGCCGCGTCACCGGCGACGGTGTTGTACACCCAGCGTGGCGCTGACGGAGCGGTCAGGTTGACCAAAAAGTCATGATTGGCGTCATCGGCGCCGACCCCATCGTTACTGGCACCATCGTGACAACCGGCGCAACCTGATCTCCAGGTGCCCACCGGAGCCTCGTGGCGGCTGGAGGTGGTCCCGTTACTGTTGATATTGATCTGACCGTCGCCGTGGAGGGTCGTCCCCTCTGCTGCCCAGTCATTGGTACCGCTAGTCCAGGGGTAATTGCCGGTCGTCGCACCGATAACGTGACACGCGGTACATGCGTAAGTGAGGGTGCCGGTGTCGTTATGGTTCGTACTGTTACCCCGCGTCGGAGTTGCCGCATGGCCAACGCCGGTGTTCCAGCCGCTGGCGTAGTCACCGTGACAGTTGGCACACTCGGTGCCATTGGTGTTGGCGGCAGTGGCCGACCATTTGTAAGTCCAGCTGGTGCCGGCGCTGTGGCAAGCGGTGGCACAGGTCGGGGTCGCGCCGTCGGTGAAGTCGGCAAACATGCCACGATCGGTATTGGCCGGGCCATCGGCAACGAAACTGCCGTCAACGTGCGTACCGCCCGCTGCGGGCAGGGAAGTGTGACAGAAGGCACAATCGCCTCCTGCTCCGGCAATCGTCTGATCATGCACCACACCGGAAACGGTCGCGGTGACAGTATGCATCGCGAACTGCGGGCCGTTGGTACCGCCGCCGATATAGCTGCCACTGTGGCAATCGGTACAGGCCAGCCCCGGGGTGCCGTCAAATTCGGTCGTCACACCGGTGTGACAACTATTGGTACAGGTAATATTCGGTGTTGTTCCAGCGGTGGCGGTGATCGTCACCGTGTTGTAGGTCACGTCGCCGCCGATATGCGCCGCGTTGGTGGCCGGAGTATGGCAGTTGTGGCAGCTGTTCGGAACGTAGCTGCCATTGTTGACGTGAACGGCATGGGTGCTCGTTGCCGGTGTCGCCGCATGACAGATTGTGCAGTCGGCCAGGGTCGCACCCCAGGTGTAGGTGTTATCGGCCGGAGCGCCGCCCTTGCCATCTTCATGGCAGGCATTGGTACCGCAACTATTGGCACTGTAGGTGAAGGCAACGCCACCGGTGATGTCATAACTGTTGTTCAGGTGACCGCTGGTCGGCGGGGTATTGGTCGCCCAGTTGGTGGCGGCGTCGTGACAGTCGGCACAGCCGATAGCAATACCGAACGTTGTTGCGGCACCGGTATGTGCGGTGTGCGCGGCATCGGCGGTGACATCGACATGGCACATGACACAGGCGCTGGTGTTGCCTGCATCGTACCAGCCAAAGGTGTTGTCGGGCGTCGTCTTGTTGAAGTGACAATCAACGGTGGCGCAGGTATCGGCGACATTGCTGTAAACACCATTGTCGGCAGCCTTGGTCCACATGGTGTACATGGAGTTGACTTCGGCAGGCAGATTGGCTGCAATGCCGTGATCGCCGTCGGAACCGGGCGTCGTGTGACAGTAGGAGCAGAGTTCCTTCTGCTTGGCATCGGCGGTGCCATTAACATTGTCGGTCAGCAGTTGGGCGAGCGTCTCGCTATAAACCTGTGCAGCAAGCGCCGTCAGGTGCTTCTGGTGCGCACCGGCGGTATCTTCATCGGTCGTTACGCCATCCGGCCAGTAGCCGTTGGCGTTGGTCCCCGCGTAGCCGCCGTGACAACTGGAGCAGAGGACCGACGGCTCGTTGCCGCCCACTGTGGCCGTTATGAACGCGGTGGTGGTCACGGTGAAGTTGTGCGCCGCGTCGTTGCCATGGCAACTGGTCGTGGTGCAACCGGCCCGATCCGGGTTCGGCACGGTGTCGATGGCGAAGGTGTTGATCGCCGTCTGGTTCATGGTGATCTTTTCATCACCGTGGTTGCTGGTGGTTCCGGCCGGATCCCACTTGCTGGTCCAGTTGTAACCGGAGGCCGAACCGATGGCGTGACAATCGGTGCAAGGATAGGTCAGCGTGCCGGTGTTGTTGTGCTTGCTGCCGCGAGTCAGGTTCTCGGAATGCGGCGCAACGCCGGTTACCCAGCCATTGGTGTAGTCACCGTGACAGTTGGCGCACTCAGTGCCGTCAGTAGCGTAGGCGCTGGTCGCCCACTTGTAGTTCCAGATGGTGTCGGCGCTGTGGCAAGCGGTGGCACAGGTCCCGTTGGCCTGGGTGTAGCCGGCAACAGCGGCAACCGTGACTGCGGCGCCGGTATCGAGAGTACCGTTGGCATGGCTGGCCGACGGAGCGGTGGTGTGGCAGGTGACGCAGTCGGCGGTGCCAGCACTGCCGTCGTCGAAAGAGCCGTCGTGGGCATTGCCGGTGACGGTGGGCAACGGATTGTTATCGTGCAGACCGGAGGTCGGGTTGTAGGCAGCGGTATCGGTGTCGGTGTGACACTCCAGACAACCGGCGCCGGTCGCCGGAATGGCGATATCCCAGTCCGGGGTTCCAGAAGCATGACAGCCGAGGCCAATGCCAGTGCCGGAGCAGGTATTGACTGCATCATCAAACACCATACTGGTGCGAACAACAGCCGCTTCATCATTCAGCGCGGTGGCCATCCCGGTGTACATCGCGCCCTGATCAGCACCGCTGATGTCATCGATATGTGTCAGTGGACCGGCGATCGGAATTGCCCCATCATCCAAGGCATGACAGTCGGTGCATAGCTTGCCGGCATCAAAATGCTCGTCATGGCTGAGCGACAGATCACCAGCATTACCAGCGCTGGTCGGCGCAGCCGCGTAGTAGTGACAGGCATCGCACGCCAGACCGGTGGTGTCTGTCCAGCGTCCGCCATTGGTGACAGTCGACGCATGGCAGGCGGTGGCACAGTCAAGATTGGTGGCATTATAGCCGACCGTGGTGTTCAGAATCGTTTTGCGCCCCGCGGCATCGCTGTGATTCAATGCCGCGCCGATGTCGGCAGTGAGATCGTAGGTATAGCTGTCAGCCCCGGTGTGACAGACGGCGCAGTCGCTGCGGTCTTCAGTAAGAAGCATTGATGCCGACTGACTGTGGCGCACATGGGCACCGGTAACCGGCGGGAAGCCGTGACAGTCGTTACAGGCGGTGCCGACGCCGACCTTGAAGGCATCGGTGTCATCGTGGCCACCGTGGCAGGTGAAGCAGTCGGTTCCCTGATAGTGATCGCTATCGGCAACATCGGCGTTGTTGTGTGCCGTTCCGGCGGCTGCCGTATGGCAGGTCGCGCAGATATCGTCGGTATTAACTTCGCCCGCGCCACCGACGGCGCCGTCATCCTCGTCGTAGGAGTTGAGACCAAAGTCGGTCAGGTTGCTGAAGAAGACATCGGCGGCATACTTGCCGGTCACCGACGGGTCATGGCTGAGCTGGTTGGCCTGAGCCGTCCAGATCATCTGAATGTTCTGATCGCCATGAACGTTATGACAGGCGACGCACAATTTGCTCTGGTGGGTATTGATCGCCTGGGTCGCTACCGATGCCGCGTTGACCGACCCTGGAGTGGCGCCGTGACAGTTGGCGCAGAAGCTGTCCTCGTTCCCCGCGTAGGTCGCCGGGAAACTGTCATCGGTGCGCATCAGGTAATCACCGTTGGCCCCGTCCCAATGCAGCGGACTGTCGGCCAGGTGACAATCGAGACAGGCCAGATTGGCGGCGACATTGCCTGATTGGGCATAGGCACCGCTGGCGGTCGGGCGATTGTGCCCTGAGGTCCGCGCATAATCGACCGTGACGACCGTGTGGGTATTGAAGTCAGCACCGCATTGCGTGCCGCTATGACAGGTGGCGCAGTCGGTGCTGGCCGGGTTGCCCCAGACCGGCAGAACCTCGCCGGGATCGGCATCGTAGCCGTGGCACTCTTCGCAGATATCGTTGAAAGTGACCCCGTCAACCGGCGGCGCCAGATCGACAATGCCATCGAGATGACCAGCGTGGGTGCCGGCATCGGCACCGGTCCCGTGGCATTGAGCGCAGGTCAGCAGCGGGCCGTTGGCAGCACTGAAGTGGCGACTGTGCGAACCGGTGGTGAGCGGGCCGACGCCGCCATCACCGCTGATATCACTGGCAATCCCGCCGTGACAGGTATCACACTGCATGTCGGTGCCGGTGTCCCAGTCGACGCTGTTGCCGGTGTCGGCCGGGTCATGGCAATAGGAAGCGCAGCTTCCGGTGCCGGAATTGTAATTGACCCCCACGGCATTGACCGCCAGAGCATTATACAATGTTGAACCGCTGGTCTGATAAGCGACATCGATCAGGCCGTTGACATGGGTGCCGCCAGTACTTCCGTCCATCGCACCGACCGCCAGGGTGTCGGCGTCGAGCGCCGTGTTGACATGGCAAACCGCGCAGCTGTACGTCTGCCCCATATTGAGGGTCGTTGTACCCCCCAGGTGGGCGAGGTGCACCGCGGAATTGGATTTGCTGGTCATCGTGGCAGTGTCGTTACCGTGACACAGCGCGCAACGGTTCGCCTGGTTGTAGATGGCCCCAAATCCGCCTGCCGCATAGTTGGCACCGGTGCCAACCCAGGGCGGCGTGGTATTGACCGTGTTGTAGACACGGGTCGGACGGCTGCCGCCGTAAGGCGCACCGTTGGTATGACAGTAGACGTTAGAACAAGAAAATGTGCCGGTGCCGTCATACGACGGCGTCATGTTGCCGGTTTTGGCGACCGCGTCGAAGAATATATCCCGGAACGTATCGGGACGGGCCCCCGGCTCGGTACGGTGACCACCTGCGCTGGCCCCGGCATCGGGACCGTGACAGACCTTGCAGTTATCGACCCCGGCAGAACCAACAAAATACCAGTCGAGGGAACCGGCCGGACTGGTCGGCAGATCGGCCCCGGCGTGCACTTTGTGCCCGGTGGTGGTTTCATCCTTGAAGTAACCGACGCTGTTGTAACTGTAGGGGGTGCCCTGATCAGCGGAGTTGTTCTCGGCATAACCACCGTCGTTGGCCGGAACCAGGGCCCGGTCGCCAGGAACGTTGAGGTAGGGGGGGAAGCCGTGGCACTGCCCGCAGGTGGCGGCCGAAGCATCACGATTGAACGAATAGAGGTTAGCCGGATCGTTGTGCCGGTGACAGGCGGTACACTCGTTGCCGTTGCCGACGGCATGCTCGGCAGCCAGCCCTTTCAGCGGCGGTGCGTTGACGTCACCGTGACACTGCTCACAGAGTCCACCGGCTTGCCCCTCAATGTCATCGGCCCACTTGGTGCGGGTGGAGCCGCCAACCGGATAGACACCGAAAGTGATCGGCGCATCGGCGCCGTTGACGCCGCCGGGGCGGGTCGGCAATGGCTCCCGCGACTGCGCGCGGAGAATGTACGCGTTCGGGGTGCCACCGTTGTAGGCGTGACCACCGTGACAGTCAAGGCAACCGAGCATTTGCGTGGTTTGCCCGTGCAGCTCCATGGCGTGACAGGTCTGGCAGAGATTGGAACGCAGCTGGGCGGTTTCATTGCGGCTTGCGCCGGTGCGCAGCGGGCCGTCGGTACGCAGAATGTAACCGTCACCGTTGACCAGGGAATTATAATTTGCCGAACCGTCAACCGTGGTGGAGCTGGAATCGGTAAAGTGCGTGCCATGACACGATGTACAGGAAACGCCGCCGTTGACCAGACGGACATCGCCACTGGCAACATTGACCAGGGGGGTGGCTTTATAATCGTTTGGCGCGGCAGCAACCGAGGCGCTGTAATCGGCAATAATCGGGTGGGTTGCGTAGGCAGAGGCGTTATTGATATTCCAGTCTTTATGACAATCGAGACACATTTGATCGGCATCAATCGGGACTTTAAGGAGAGAGGTCTTGACCGTTGCATCGGCATGCGGATCGTGGCAACGGAAACAGACCAGCTTGCCACGGGTCATCCCGTAGCGGCCGTTGAATTGGCGCGCATAGGTTGTCGGCGTGGTAGCACCTGCCGCAGCGACCGTTTCACCGCTGAACTTCATCCACAAATGCGACGACTGCTGGTTCGGAACGGCAGCAAACTCAGCAACGGCGGTATTGTATGCGTTACTGGCATCCCCGGCGGAAAAATGCCCCTTCACGACGTGCGATTGGCCATCATTAAAGACGAAACTGGCACTGGCATGGCAGGCAACACAAACACCGCCGTCCAGACTTGAAAAATTTAGTCCAGGCCGGTGACATTCACTACATGAGAGATAATGGGTCTGCACCGCCATTGCAAAAACAGGCATTGCCAACAGCATCACCAGACATACAACCACTTTACGCACCGTAGATAACATCACCGACTCCTCTACCTTTTTGTCCAATTACCCGTCACCGAATAACGTCATTTTCAATTTGATTTGCAGATCAATTGCCGCGCTACTTGCGAATCTACAGAATGTTAACGTTGTTTAACATTAAGGCATTTTACCAAAAATTAATCTAATTTAATAAATTTTTATTCATAATTGTACAGTAACTCACTGGGTTTCATTTGCAAATATAATGCCGCATTAATAACATATGTTCCACTCCTTATTTTTCAGAGATTCAGGCCTGCCTGGCGCATCCTCACCTCGCTACATCTCATGACCATTCACGCCATTTGGCAACAACACCCTGTCATCCCGCCATAGCACCAGATTGAATTCTGGATTCAAGCGCTCCCTTCTCACTGTTTTTCAATCTGCGGTGCGTGGCCTTTTTATTGCATTAGATAAGACTAATAAAGGGAGGTAACATGACTGACCGGCCTTTTGCTAAAGCTCTCGTTTATCTGATCTTCACTCTTTCGGGATTTTGTGCCCTGGTTTATGAGGTTCTGTGGAGCAAACATCTTTCGTTGACCTTCGGCACAACGATCTACGCAGTCAGCATTGTCACCGCAACATTTATGGGTGGAATCGCCCTGGGCAGCTACCTTATCGGCCGTTATGCCGACCAGAAAAAGAATCTGTTGACCATCTATGCCGTGCTCGAACTGGGGATCGCTCTCAGTGCACTGTTCTTTGCTCCGGCCCTGATGGCCATTCAAACATTTTATGTTTTTCTGGTGCAGTCGTTTGGCGGAACGGGGTTCGCCAACGCTCTGCATATTTTCTTTTCCGCCATTCTGTTATTGCCGGCAGCGGTCTACATGGGGGGCACCTTTCCGATCATGTGTCGTTTTTTTGCCCGCCAGAAAAGCGGCGGGCAGATCGGTCGCCTCTATGCGATGAATACCCTGGGCGCCATGGCGGGTGCATTTTGTGCCGGTTTCTATCTGATTCCAACGTTTGGCCTGTCAACGACAGGGTGGCTCACGATTACCGCAAATATGCTGATCGCGATCACCGCGCTGATCCTCTCGCGCAGTCTTGGCAAGGCGGAAGCCACTGCCGATGTATCAATGAGCAAACGCCATTCCTTGCCGCAACTGGCAACTGACAACAAGGTTCTGCTGTTGAGCATCAGCGCCGTCGGTTTTTTTTCGCTGGCGTACGAGATTCTCTGGACCCGCGTATTCCTGCTCTTTCTCGGCAACACCACCTATGCCTTTGCGCTGATGCTCAGCGCTTATTTGATCGGCATTGCCATCGGCGGCGCACTTTACGCCCGCAACGTTCACCCACAGCTCAACGAACGCAGTATCTTTATTGTCCTTGCCAGCCTGATGGGGGTTTCAATCCTCGTCACGGTGCCGTTTTATGATCAGCTGGCCTATCTGTTCCAGTTTGCCCACGAGGCATCCGGCGAGCGCTGGTGGCACCTGTCAACGCTCTCGTTCCTGATTGTTTTTACCGTGATGGGCCTGCCAACCATCTTTTCCGGCGCGCTCCTCCCGGCGGCGGTTGCCATTGTCGATCCGGGGAAAACCCGCACCGGTGAAGGGGTGGGGCTGGTGGTATTTTGCAACACGACCGGCGCAGTGCTCGGCAGTCTGGTCGCAGGATTCACCCTGATCCCGGCGTTCGGACTGTTGAACAGCTTTCGCCTTCTGGCCATCGCCAACATTCTCCTGGCCATTTTTATCTCCTATCGGCTGACCACACAGCGTTCAAAGGCGTTCGTCCCGATCCTGCTCGTCGTAACCCTCGTGGCAATCTTTCTGCCAGCTCAGTGGGATCAGTCCCTGATGAACAGCGGGGTGTATATTTATGCGCCGAAGTACGCCAGCATGGGAGGACTCAACAAGATCCTTGCTGCCGAAAAAATTATCGAAGTGATCGAGGGGGTCGATACGACCGTTGCGGTTCATGAGAACCTGGATGGCACAAATCGTTTCTTTACCGTCAACGGCAAAACAGATGGCAGCACCGGGCGGGATGCCGCGACCCAGATTCTGGTCGGCCATCTGCCGATGCTGCTCCATCAAAGTCCGCAGGACGTGCTGGTGATCGGCCTGGGAACCGGGATGACGCTGAAAGGATTGAGCAGTCACCCCACGAAAAATATCACCTGTGTCGAAATTTCTCCTGGCGTGGTTGAGGCATCGTCTTACTTTGACGACGCCAACGGCTTTGCCTTGTGCGACGCCAAGGTCAATCTTGTCATCAACGATGGACGTAACCTGCTGCTGACCGAGCAACAAAGTTACGACGTAATCATTTCCGAGCCATCAAACCCCTGGCAATCAGGGAATTCAAATCTCTTTACCGCTGAATTTTACGAGCTTGCCGCCAGTCGCTTGAATAGCGGAGGAATTCTCTGCCAATGGATCGGCCTTTACGATATTGAACCGGGCAACCTTAAAATTGCCTGCAATACCTTCCTGCGCACCTTTGAACACGTTTTGGCCTTCAAGGCCGGATCAGATCTGATCCTGCTGGGAGGGAACACACCACTGCAATTTAACTACAGCGCACTGCAGGAGCGCATAAACCATCCCCAAATAAGCCAGGTGTTAAGAGAGATTGAGATCGAATCAGCTGGCGACCTGATCGCCAAACATTACCTGTATGACCGCAGTGCGCTCCTCGATTTTGCACAAGGGGCCGGACTTAACACCGACGATATGCCGATTCTGGAATATTCCGCCAAATATAATCTGGGTGAGCATACACTGGGCGAGTTCCAGGCCACCAACATGCAAAATCTTCTCGCCGCGCAAAAAAACATTATTCTGCCGATTATCAATCTTGGCGCAACCCGCTGGCAAGTCGCCGAGAACCTGCGCGAACTGGGGATCGGTTATTCCAAATCGGGGCGCAGCGACACGGCTTCCCACTTTATGCGCAAAGCGCAATCACTCGAACCGGGGAAAACGTCACCGGCCTACAATTGATGGCGTCGCAAAAAGTCCGCCCTCCGGCGTTACGGCATTGACGGACGAAATTTTTGCTTAGCCATCCTCTTTAGTTGTTGCGGATGCATTGCCATTGATCAGCATGTTGGAAAATTGGCAGGAGCTGGTAAGCTATCAGGGAGATGATTCTCTTGGCGCAATTTTACGATGGAGTCTCCCATGTCTGAAGAACGCCGTCATTTCGGTCGAATCCCCTTCGGTATCGAAATCCTCCTGCGTACCCCGGAGGAAACCTGTCTTGGAACGCTACTCGACATTGCCCTTAAAGGTGCGTTGCTGGAGTTCCCCGCCCCGCCGGAAACCTTCGGCATGGGGGCTCTCGGTTGGCTGAAAATCCGCCTTGAAAATGAGGTCATGCTTGAATTTACCGTTAAAAACGTTCATGTCGATGGCTTGCAGGTCGGCGTGCGATTTACCGAATTCAGCCTCGACACCCTCAGCCACCTGCGCCGTCTGCTGGAACTGAACAGCGGCGACGCCGAGTCGGTCAAGAATGAATTACCCTTTCTGATTGAACACGAATGATCATGCACTCGCAAAAAAGAACCTGATTAGCACCAATTTTTCCGCTGAAACAATTTCCTCCCCCCAGCGGGGGGAGGGAGTCTCGGTTCGGCCTGGCGGAAGATTAGTTCTTCTGGAAAAAGAATGAGATGGCGACGCCATTATTTCTTCTTGCTCCGGGGGTGTGCCGCATCATAGACACTCATCAGGTGATCCATCCCGACTTTCGTGTATTTCTGGGTGGTTGACAGCGAAGCATGGCCGAGGAGCTCCTGAATCACCCGCAGGTCGGCACCACCATCGACCAGCAGGTGGGTGGCAAATGAATGGCGCAGGTCATGCGGGGTGGCATCTTTGAGGATCCCGGCTTTGAGCAGGCAGGTTTTCATCTTGCGCTGAATCGAGCGTTGGGTCAAGCGCCCCCCGTTCCGGTTCAGAAAGAGCGCTGCGCCCGGATCGAGCGTGGCGCCACGGCTGGCCAGATAATCGTGCAACGCCACAAGCGCCTTGCTGCCGACCGGCACAATCCGTTCTTTGGCACCCTTCCCCATCACCCGCACCTGATGCTGTTCAAAATCAAGATCGACAATATTGAGCGCCGTCAACTCGCTGATCCGTAACCCGCTGGAGTAAAGCAACTCAAAGATCGCCCGGTCACGCAGGCCTCGCTGATCATTTCCGAACTCGGCATCAAGCAGGGCAAAAACCTGATCGACCGACAGGGTATTCGGCAGATACTGTTCGGCCCTAGGCGTCCCGAGCAGATCGGCGGGACTTGCGGCAAGGCATCCTTCTCGCACCAGCCAGCGAAAAAAGGTTCGCAGGGTCGACAGTTTGCGACCAATACTCCTTTTGCTGTTACGTCTGTGCAGCAGGGCCAAAAAACGGCGCAACACCAGCGTATCAACCGTGCATGGATCGAGCGGCTTGCCCTCGTCTTCGAGAAAACGGACAAATTCGCCGAGATCACGCCGATACGCGGCGCGGGTATGGGGCGAGAGATTGCGCTCGATATGCAGATGGTGTTCAAAAGTGGTGACAAGTTGTTTCATGATTCTTCCTGATAGCGCACTGAGGAGCCATAATCGAAAGCACCCTCCCCCTGCCCCTCCCATCAAGGGAGGGAAGATCAAGATCCCCTCTCCCCTCCGTGGGAGAGGGGACAAGACCATCATGCCAGCAAATGATCACGAGTGCAAACGATTGACGCTCCTGAAAACGCGTGCGATAATGCGTGCAGAGGTTATGAGATGAACTGGTTGATTATCTATATTCAAATCATCGCCGCCTGCGTGGCCATTCCGGTGGTGGTTTCTTTTGCCCTGGCCTGGTATGAGGCAGCCAATGCCGATCCCCGCTTGCTGGACGAACGGTTCACCCCGCAGCGGCTGTGGCTGGCGGTGACGCTTATGGTTCAGGAGTATCTGTGCCTGCTAATCTGCGTTCTCAGTCAGCCGATCGGCTGGTTCCGCCCGCTCAATCCAGCGTCGCGTCCGCACAGGGACACTCCGGTGATCTTACTCCACGGACTTTTTCAAAATCATGCCTGCTGGCTGTGGGTTCGTCTGTGGCTGCGACTGTGCGGTTTCAGGTCGGTTCATGTGATCAATCTGCCCCCGTGGCGGGATATCGAAACGTTGACCGAGCAGGTAAGCAGAAAGGTTGACCGTTTACGCCTGTCTCACGATGTGGATAAAGTTCATCTGGTCGGGCACTCGATGGGCGGCATCATCGCGCGTAATTATATTCGCCTGCGCGGCGGTTCATCGCGCGTGGCGCGGTGCGTGCTGCTTGGCGCGCCAAATTCCGGCTCGCGGATGATCCCCTTCGCGGTCACCCGCCTGGCCCGCACCATCATGCCCGGCAGCGCATTTCTGCAGCGCTTGAATCAATCGCCCCCCGCGGCGGAAACGATTGTCACCAACATTTACTCACAGCACGACAATCTGGTGCTCCCGCCGGCCAATGCCCGGCTCGCCACCGCCACCGAAGTGGCTCTGGTCGGCGTCGGTCACAACACCCTGCTCTTCCACCCCCGTGCGCTCAATGCCGTGGTTGCCGCCCTGCGCGGGCAGACACCTGCCGGATGAGCCATCGCGTCAGCCTCCTTGGCGCTGCTGATTATCGGCGCTTGACGGTCGAACACGCAATGGCCGCCCTGCTGCAACCGCTTGGCGGCATCGCCGCATTTGTCACCCCCGGTCAAAAAGTGCTGCTCAAACCGAACATGCTCGCTGGCAAGGAACCGGAACGGGCCGTCACCACCCATCCCGAAATTGTCTTTGCCGTTATCCGTCAGGTTCAGGCCGCGGGCGGAATCGTGTCGGTCGGCGATTCACCCGGCGTCGGCAAAGCGCACAGTGTTGCCGAAAAATGCGGCATCATGGCGGTGATCAAAGAGACCGGCGCAACCTTCGCGCCTTTTGCCGAATCAGTGCCGGTACACATCCGCTCCGGCACCTTCCATCAGCTCGAAATAGCCCAGGACATCCTTGACGCCGATGTCATTATCAACCTGCCCAAACTGAAAACCCACCAGATGATGGGGCTGACCTGTGCGGTCAAGAACCTCTTCGGTGCCATTGTCGGGATGCGCAAACCACAGTTGCACTTGCAGGCCGGGACCGACAAGGCATTTTTTGCGCTGATGCTGCTGGAACTGGCGGAACGCGTCGCCCCGGCTCTGACGATCGTCGATGCCATCACCGCCATGGAGGGAGACGGCCCCGGCGGCGGCGATCCGGTCCACCTCGGAGCAATCCTCGCAGGGAGAAGCCCGATCGCCGTCGATACGGTGGCGACGGAACTGGTTGGCATGCACTTGCCACAGGTCTGGACCCAAAAACTGGCACGCGATACCGGTCGTCCCCTGACCGACCTGAGCGAAATCGAACTGCTCGGCCCACCACCTGCGACACTTCGCCCACCGTCATTTCGGCCGTCCAAAAGCACTGATGTCAACTTCGGCCTGCCCGGTTTTTTGCAGCGACCACTGAAAAACGCTCTCACCGCGCGCCCCCGCCCGAATCATCAGCGCTGTATCCGCTGCGGTCTGTGCGTCGAGCACTGCCCGCCGCAGGCAATGACCATCGTCGAGCAGCGGCTGAAAATAGACTATGCGCGCTGCATCCGCTGCTTCTGCTGCCAGGAATTGTGCCCGCACCAAGCGCTGGAAACCCAGCAAGGCCTGCTCTTGAAACTGCACCAGCTGCTGCGCTGAATCACGTGAAAAAGACGCATCTTTAACGACAAAGGGCCGGGAAATCTCCCGGCCCTTTGTCGTTAAAGCATTGTTTTTGGTTCAGCAGGGATGAACGTTGCTGCTCCCTACTACTTTTGGTTTCAAATACTTTTTCATGATGTTGCCTCCTTGTTTAAAGGGTTGTTCAACCCGTCTTTTACCACGGTGTCACCTTGTTCCAGCCTTTTTCATCCGGGGTATTGTTCCCGTCAAGATCAATCATCCGGTGACAGTTTTGCGCCGTCGAGAGATGCGAGAGACGCTTGGTGCCCCATGAAGATGCCACGCTACTGAAGCCATTGTCTGCCCACGTGGGATCATTTTCCGCATCATAACTATTATCCCACGTGTTATGGGTCACATCCAGGCAGTTGGTGATCATCAACTTGGGCAGACGCGAGGCATGCGGGTTGTGACACTTGGAGCAGGAGAACTGATGATATCCAGACTCCACTGTCGTTGCATCAACCGAATTTCCCCAGGCAAACATCAAGCCCGACCATTTGGGTGTGGGGGTGGTGGGACTCAGGTATCCCTCACGCCCGGAGCGCGGACCGTAGGGATAATCGTCCGACTCGGTGTAGGTGATCTGGAAGCCCATCCAGGCCCCTGGATTCGGATTGGTGCCATCAGCCCCACCCGTCCCCTGTCGACCACCTGTGCCATTGAAGAAGATATTCGCCGCGCC
>JARGFI010000051.1 GCA_029210745.1 Desulfuromonadales bacterium | reverse complement strand
GCCACCGGCCAGGTTCAGCAAAATCAAAGCCATGACAATCTGATGATCACTCCAGCCCTGAGATTGATTGCTGCAGACGCGCAGATGCCGACAGATAGAATCACGCAACCCCGCAGCGTGCGCCAGATCAAGGTAGGCGGGTAATCCGCCAAGCGCGGTCAAGCCTGCAACGTGATCCTGAGTTTGGTACTGGAATGGAAGAGCGCCTTGTGCCATAATTGTTTCACCTCGTTGGTGATAGTTTGTCTTTCGCAAGATCATTCTATCTCCCCGGCACTGCTGGGATCAACGAGGTTCTTTATCTTTTTGCTGGTTGATCAGGGTGATGCTGACGACCTGTGTGGGTCAACTGAAGCGAGACATAGCCGACTTGATGGAGCTGCCAAGGGAATCCCAGGCGCTGTCGATGCCGGCCTTGAGATCTTCCCAGGCATCGTCGCTGGCGTTCTTTAATTCAGCAAGCTTTTTTCGGGCCGTATCCTGCGCCGTCCGCAGCTCTTCAATCTGCTTGTAATATTTCAGTTGTGCGTCAGCCTCGGCTGAATCCGCCCTGGCTTTGAGCTTGTCGATATCTGCGTTCCATTCATCCAGCTTGGCCTGAAGTTTCTTTTCGTAGGCTTCTTTCATGCTCATGTCTGTTCTCCTTTGTTTTGAGTTCCCATTGGGGAAATGATTGTGTTTCGGGCTTTTCAATGCCCAGCCGGACCCGCATCAAATTCGACGATGTGCGGAAAAAGCTGCGGTTCTCCCGTCTCAGCCTGATGGTAGAGGGGGCTGTCCGCGCCGACCCTCCCCCCCATGTTGTAGGTAAAAGAGCGAATCGGCTGATGGCGCAACCAATAACCGGTGTAGCTCGGGCCGGTGGCATCGTAGGCAGAGTGGAAATGAACGAACTGATCCTGCGGCACCGGGCGGGCCTGTAACCATTCAGGGGGCGCCTCGGCAAAAAAAACCGGCTCAATGCGGGCGTCACTGCGCGGTAGCGCGCGGACCCGCGGCAGCGCACTGAGCAGCGCCTCCCCTTCGAATAAAAGCGTATCAGCCGGCAACTGGTCAGTATAAAACTGGCGCTCGTTATAGCAGCGAAACGTCAACTGCGTCAGGTCGTCGCCCTTTTCAGGACGGAAATAATAGCCGACGAAGGGCCCGAAAGAGAGCCGCTCCCCCTGGTAGAGGAATTCCAGCTGAGGATAATAGCCGCGCGGCGTTTCCACCGCTGTCGCCGCCGTCGGCAAGACCAGACACATTACCAGCAATAACCGCCAGATCATGCCTGTCGCTCCCAGAACCGCCCGATCAGTAGCACCCCGCCACCGAAGAGCAGAATCAGAAAGCCGAGTGCCACGCCGGGATGCCCGAACCAGTCGGTCAGGGTGACCTGACCGTAATTGGTCGGCATGTAGAACGCCGGGATTAGCGCCTCGTGCAGCTGGGCAAAGGTCGCCGCGCCGACCAGCCCGCCGAGCAGAGCAAAGATGGCGTCCATCCGCCCCTCACCGACCGCCGCCCAGCAGGTGCCGGGGCAGTAGCCGGTCAAACCCCAGCCGATGCCGAAGATCACACCGCCGAGACCGGTTGCCACCAGGCTGGTCGGCAGCACCCGGGTGGTGCCGCCGCCCGCTGCTTCCAGAGCGAACAGGCCGATGGCGGAGAAAATCACCACCAGCAACATGAACTGGGGAATGTGGCGCTCCTTCATCAGATGCGCGAGCACCATCTTCTGCGGATTGGTCGCCCCGATCCGTTGAATCACAAAGCCGAAGGCGATGCCGGAAAAGATCCCGATCCAGACTTCAGTCATGATAATGGCTCCTTTTCTTGTAGACGATGCGTGCGGTCAACATCGCTACGGCAAAGATCACCACGCCGAAATACAGGCCACTGAGCGCCAGTTGGGTCGATCCGGAGAGAAACAGACCAAGGGTGCAACCGCCAGCCAGGCGGGCGCCGAACAGAATCAGGAAGCCACCGACAAAAGTGGCCAGATAACGTTTGGTTCGGCTCGGCCCATAGCACTTTTCCCAGTCTCGCGGTACGTCAGTGACCGGCTGACCGAAGCTGCGACCGCCGATAAAGCCGCCGATGGCCATCCCGAGGACAAAAGCCATCAACCACGACCCCGGTCCCGGCATCATCCGATAGTGGGCTTTACCAGCAGCGTAATCAGGCGCAACTTGAAGGAAAAAGCCTTTCAGCAGCGTGACGAAACCGCTCGATGAGGCGGGCGGGCCAAAGCTGGCAAAGATAAAGACCATGATTCCGGCCAGGGCGATGGCGCTCGGGAGGATCGGCCAGTAAGGCGCATTGGACTTACTCATACCTAACCTCCACAGGAAATGTAGCCTTTTTTCTGGCTACTCGATGGTGACTTTTGCGCTTCACTCTTTTGCCCGGACGTTGCCTGACCGCCGCTGTTGCTACCGACGGCTGTCGCGGTTTGCTCGACCTGCGGCGGCGTCTGGCCGTTCAAGACATTGGCCGCATTCTCGACCGGGTAATAGCGATCCTGCCGTCCCCAGCCGAACCAGGAGCTGTCGTAGAGCATGACATCATCAAAACCGAGCAGGCGCAGGACAAAGTAGCCGAAAGAACCGCGCCGTGCCGAGTGGCAGTAGACGATCACCCCGGCGGTCGGGTTCAGGCCACGGTACATGTCGGCCAGCTCGGCGTAGCTCTTCAGCGCCTTGCTTTCGGTATCGACCCAGTTGGCTTTATAGTTGATGTTGAACGCCCCCGGGATATGTCCGGCTTTAAGCGGGCTGCCGTCGAGACCAGTATTCAGATTCTGACCCAGGTATTCAGCTTCAGAGCGGACATCAAGAAGCTGGTAATAGGGGTCGCCGAGGCGCGGATAAATAAACGCTTCGTCCGCCCAGCGCCGCAGGTCGATCTCTTTGCTGGCCGCCTGATAGAGCAGCGGTTCACGTTGCTCTGGCTGGTTGACGACTTTGCCGCCAGCGGCAAGCCAGCCATCGATCCCCCGTTCGAGGATCGCCATATTCTTATGACCGAGCAGATCGAGCACCCAGAACAAGTAGGAGGCGGTGGCGCCGCCATCGCTGGCAACCGAATCATAAAGAACGATCATGTCGTTACGGAACAGACCGTGCTCGCCGAGGATGCGCTGCGCCTGTGCCGGGCCGACGAACAGCCCGCCCATGTTGCCAGCCGGGTCATCACGACGAAACTGGCTCCACGGCATGCGGATCGCCCCCGGAATCAGCTTGCCGTCGAAATCCTTATCCGTGCGCACATCGACAATCACCAGCGGCTTCTGCTGTTGCCGTTGCATCAATTCGGTCGCGCTCACCAGGTAACGGCTGTTCGGATAAGCTTTCCCCCTGGTGCCCGCCGAGGCCAACGCCCACCAGACGCCGAGTAGCAGCACCAGAGCGATACTGGTCAAACGAACAAGTGAAGGTTTCTGCATAGTCAATCTCCCTTGTAAAAAAATCCCTGATCAAACCCAATGATCAACAAAGCTAAGCATAACTTCCTCTCATGAAAGCGCAACATCATTTGATAATCGCAGAAGCACAGCACAGACAAACAGAATCGTAATGATATCATGATCAATGACCAGTAAATTGAATGCGCTTCTTATTGACATGCTATTCTTAGAAATCGATCCTCCAGGACAATAAGTGCAAATCCGCCAGCATAAATTTTGATGACCATTTAAGAGGGAGTACCCATGCATATCGCCACACTTTTGCTGATCATGATGAGCGCCGGACTGGCCAGCCAATGGCTCGCCTGGCGGATACATCTGCCGGCGATCGTCGTTCTGATCACTTCGGGTCTGTTGCTCGGTCCGGTGAGCGGCGTCATTGATCTGGGGTTATCTCAAACTGAACTGACCGAACTGATCGGCCTGGGGGTCGCCATTATCCTGTTCGAAGGCGGTATGGACTTAAGGCTTGGTGAAGTCCGGCGCGTCGGTCATGGTGTCGGCCGCCTGACAATTCTCGCCCCGCCGCTGGCGTGGATTTTCGGGACCCTGGCTGCGCACTATATCGCCGGCCTGAGCTGGCCGGTCTCCTGGGTGCTGGGTGCTATTCTGGTGGTCACCGGACCGACGGTGATTCTGCCTCTGCTGCGTCAGGCACGGCTGAACAAGAAATCCGCCTCCCTGCTGAAATGGGAAGGGATCGTCAATGACCCGGTCGGCGTTCTGCTGGCGGTTTTGACTTTTCAGTATTTCACTTACGTTAACAGCGGCTGGCAACAGGCCTTCTCAGGGCTGGGAATGGCGATCTTTGCCGCCGCCGTCTTCGGCGGTCTGGGGGGCTGGGTCACCGGCTGGCTCTATCGGCGTGGCTCGGTTCCCTCCCACATGAAACCCCCGGCCCTGATGGTCCACGTCCTGGCGGCGTATTGGGTCAGCAACCTGGTGCAGCATGAGGCCGGACTGTTGACCGTCACGTTGATGGGCCTGGTTCTCGGCAACATGAAGCTGGTCGAGCGCGAGGCGTTGCGTCAGTTCAAGGAAAACCTCACCATCGTACTGCTGGCGGTGCTGTTCATTGTCATCCCGTCGCAACTCAAGGTCAGTCAGCTGGATCTGCTGAACTGGCGGGTGGTGGCCTTTGTGCTGGCCGTCCTGCTACTGGTGCGGCCGCTGACCATCGCCCTGGCAACCCTGGGTGCCCCCATGCGCGGGAAGGACAAGCTGCTGCTGGCGTGGATCGCGCCGCGCGGCATCGTGGCGGCAGCCACGGCGGGCATTTTCGGCCCGGCAATGGTCGCGGCGGGTTACCCGGACGCCGAGGCGCTGCTGCCGATCGTCTTTCTGATCATTATTGCAACTGTGCTGGCCCATGGCCTCACCCTGGGGCCGCTGGCGCGAAAAATGTCTCTGGCGGCAGAAGAAGAAAACGGACTGCTGATCGTCGGCGCCTCACCCTGGACGCAGGCGCTGGCACAGACCCTGAAAAAACTTGAGGTCGACGTGGTGGTGGCCGATGGATCTTATCAGCGCCTTAAACCGATCCGGATGGACGGGATCAAGGTTTATTACGGCGAGATTCTCTCTGAGCATGCCGAGCAAGAACTGGAGGATGAACATCTCAGTTTCGTCCTCTGTGCCACCGACAATCATTTTTACAACGCCCTGGTTTGCAAGGCCCAGGGTGCTGAATTCGGCCACCATCGCACTTTCCAGCTGGCGCCCCACCAGGAGTCCGGCCAGGAGCAAAAACGTCTGACCTTGCAGCAGCGCGGTTATTTCGCCTTTGAACCGCCCACCGATTTTTACACCCTGGAGCAACGCCTGCGGGATGGCTGGACGGTGCAGACGACCCGCCTGAGCAAAGATTTTGATCTCGACCGGCTGAAAAACCGTCTTGGTGAACTTGACAAGGACTGGTTATTGATCGGCAGCGTATCACCGCAGGGGGAATTGCAGGTTTATTCAAGTGAACAACCCTTCAAATCCGCCGCAGGCTGGACGTTGCTCTATTTTTCTCCCGAGAATGGGAGCAAGGCGCAAACGGATACGCTAAAACCAGCCGACGAAAGCGCATGAGCAGAGTGAGCCAAGCAAGCCTGTTGCCTGACGCAAAGTTTTTCTTGACGGGGTAATATGGATCCTCCCCTTGGACTTGCCAGCTTTGATTTGACCACACTGTAAATCCCGCCCCCTTGTCATTTCCCCGTCAATCCTGTATATATACGTGGCCGAACCGTTAACGCCTTCTCTTCTCAGGAGCCTGTACTATGCCCATGTCCCCGGACTTTAAACACCGCCTCTTTCCGTCACTGCAAGCAATTGCCGCTCACTACGGCACCCCGTTTCATATCTACGACGAAGTCGGCATCCGCGCGACTGGCGCGCAGCTGAAAAAAGCCTTTGCCAGCATCAAAGGATTTCAGGAGTTTTACGCCGTCAAGGCGCTACCGAATAAAGCGATCCTCAAGATCATGCGGGAGATGGGGTTTGGTTTCGATTGCAGCTCGATCCCGGAGCTGATCCTGTCACGTGAGCTCGGCGCCAAGGCTGAAGATATCATGTTCACCTCCAACAACACCGCCCCGCACGAATTTGCGGCGGCGCTGGGCGAAGGTGGTTGCATCCTTAATCTTGACGACATCAGCCTGATCGACAAAGTGCCAAACTTCCCCGAGCTGGTCTGTTTCCGCTACAATCCCGGCCCGCGCCGGACCGGCAACCTCATCATCGGCAACCCGGTCGAGGCCAAGTACGGTGTCACCCACGAGCAGGTCGTCGACGCCTACCGTCAGGCGCGGGCGCGCGGCGCCAGCCGTTTCGGGCTGCACACCATGGTCGCTTCGAACGAGCTTGACTATACCTATATGGTCGAAACCGCGCGCATGG
This sequence comes from Desulfuromonadales bacterium, assembly GCA_029210745.1. Classification (GTDB taxonomy): domain Bacteria; phylum Desulfobacterota; class Desulfuromonadia; order Desulfuromonadales; family JAHYIW01; genus JAHYIW01. Next base: position 11,629 of record JARGFI010000051.1, on the reverse strand, counting down.
TCCTCGATCTTGCCGCACGGCTCGAAAAGGAACTCGGTATCCGGCTCGAATTCGTCAATATCGGCGGCGGTTTCGGCATCCCCTATCGCCCCGACCAGGCCCCGCTCAATATTGACGCGATGGCCAGGGAAATCACCGCCCTGTTCACCGCTTTCGGTGCGGAACATGGTTATCAGCCGGCGATGTTCATGGAGAGCGGTCGCTTCATGACCGGTCCCCACGGCGCGCTGGTAACCACCGCCATCAACCACAAGGACACCTATCGCAGGTACGTCGGCGTCGATGCCTGCATGTCGGCGCTGATGCGCCCGGCACTCTACGAGGCCTACCATCACATCGACGTCCTCGGCAAGGAAAACGCGGCAAAGAGCGAGACCTGCGATGTGGTCGGTTCGCTGTGCGAGAACAACGACAAATTCGCCGTTCAGCGTGAATTGCCGCCGATTGACGAAGGTGACCTGCTCGTCATCCATGACACCGGTGCCCACGGCCACGCCATGGGGTTCCAGTACAACGGTCGCCTGCGCCCCAAAGAACTGTTGCTGCGCGCCAACGGCACGGTCGAACTGATCCGCCGGGCGGAAACGCTGGAGGATTACTTCGCCACCTGCAACTTCACCCCCGACGTGATGCAGACCAACTAAACCATCTCGCAGGACCGGCACCTTGCAACGTGCCGGTCTTTTCTTTTGCAACTGGACGCAACAGCGATGATCGAAGTGAAATGCCCCCATTGTGACTATGCCCGTGACGTCCCGGCCGAGAAGATTCCCGCCGGACGCCGCACCGTCACCTGTCCGCAGTGCCGGGAGAAATTTCCTTTCGATAAAAACGCGATCCTCGCCGACCTTTTGACCGCCTCGATTCCGTCGCCAAGCGCAGCCACGCCGAACAGCGAATCCGCCTCTCCGGCGCTTGAGCTTTCTAACAACAACAACCGCCTCAGCCCGCTCAAGGTGCTCGGCCCCGATATTTGGCGGCTGATCAAGAGTAAAGGCTGGGTCGTCGTCGGCACCTGGCTGGCAGCGACCTTTCTGGTCATCTCCGGCGGCACCCTCTTTACCGCCGCGACGGCAGCACTGATCGATGTCAGCGGCAACAGCGCCCTGGTCACCGGCAGCGCAATCGTTCTCGGCATCATCCTCTGCTGCTACGCCCTCGGCTGGTGGCTGGCCGCCGTCATGTGTGCGGTCGTCGTTGATGAGATCACGGTCACGACCGCTCTTGCGGGAGGGCGCACCTATGCCTGGCGATACTTCTGGCTGATGACCTTGCTCGGCCATATGCTGGTTGGGGGAACACTGCTCTTCTTCATCCCCGGCATTGTCTTTTACGTCTGGTTCTTCTTTGCCCAGTATCTGCTGGTTGCGGAAAATGTGCGCGGGATGGACGCGTTGCTCCTTAGCCGTGCGTATGTGCGCGGGTATGGTTGGGGGATTTGCGGTCGGCTGTTGTTATTGTCGTTGCTGTTGTGGGTCATCACCCTGCTGCTCGGGTTCATTCCGATCATCGGCCCACTCCTCGTGCTGCTCCTTTGGCCCTTCGCCCTGCTGATGCCAAAAGCCCTCTATCTGGAACTGCGTGCCCTCAATCCCGCGCCACCGCGAGAATTCAGTCGCAGCGTAAAAGCGGTGTGGTTGATCCTTGGCACGCTCGGTTATCTGCTGATCCCCGCCGCCCTCTTCTGGGGTGGCACGGCACTCATCGAGCATCTCTCCACCGGCTTTATTCAGCTTAATATCATGCCCTGAACGAATGATACGCTCGCAAAAAAAATTGGATGGCTAAGCAAAAAATTCGTCCTCCAACGCTTGGTCGTTTGTAACTGTTCAGCTCTTTTGTAGGAGCGGCTTTAGCCGCGAACCATCGCGCCTGAAGGCGACTCCTACAACGTCATTCCGGCAGGGGTTTAGTCGGAATCCAGGGTTTTGAGGATTGAAAGTCTAGATCCCCGACAGGATCGCTCGGGGATGACGACCTTTGGGTGGGCAGGTGAATAGTTACGGTCGTTTTTAGGGGCGCAGGCCTACATCAGGCAGGTCAAGGTCCTGAAAAACCAGCGTAACGCCGGAGGGCGGACTTTTTGCGACGCCATCAATCGATCGTCAGCACCGCCGCCCCCTCCAGTCGTCCCTCACGCACACACGCCAATGCCTCGTTCGCCTGCTTTAACGAAAAAGGGACCGCTACCGTGCGGACTTTTGCCGCTGCGGCTGCCCGCATTAAACCCAGGCCATCATTGCGGGTAAGGTTGGCCACTGAAACGATACTGCGTTCTTCCCACAAATCACGATAAGGAAAGGCCGGAATATCGCTCATGTGAATCCCCCCGCACACCACCCGTCCCCCTTTGTCGACCGCTCGCAACGCCAACGGCACCAGTGCGCCGACCGGTGCAAAGATCAACGCCGCATCGAGTCGCTCAGGGGGCATGATGTCGGAGTCTCCCGCCCAGGTCACGCCCAGCTTGCGGGCAAAGAGCTGCGCGGCCTGGTCACCGGGACGTGTAAAAGCGTAGATTTCGCGCCCCTCAAAAAGAGCAAGCTGGGCAACGATATGCGCCGCCGCGCCGAAACCGTAGAGGCCAATCCGTCGCGCTGTCGGACCCGCCATGCAATAAGTCCGATAGCCGATCAACCCGGCGCAGAGCAGTGGCGCGGCGTGAAGATCGTCGTATTCATCCGGAAGCAGGAAGGTGAAGCGCTGGTCGGCGACGACATATTCAGCATACCCCCCGTTACGCGTGTATCCGGTAAAAAGGGGGGCGTCACAGAGATTCTCCCGACCACTTTGACAATAAACACACTCCCCGCAGGTCCGCCCCAGCCATGGCACACCGACCCGGTCACCGATCTGCAACCCGGTCACGCCGTGACCGAGCGCTGCCACCCGACCGACAATCTCGTGCCCTGGAATCAGCGGCAGAGGTGCCGCGTTCAGTTCGTTATCGACAATATGCAGATCGGTCCGGCAGACGCCACAGGTGGCCACTGTGAGCAGCACCTCCCCCGCCGCCGGTCGCGGCAGCGGCAAGTGACGTTCGCGCAGCGGGGTTGCCGGTTTTTCCAGAACCATGGCGCGCATTGTTGGCGGCAGGGTCATTGTGGTCTGCTCCTTCCTGGTTTCGTGTGCGGCATAAACGCAATCAAATCTATCATATTTCTTCCAGACGCGGTAAATCGTGCGGTAAATTGTTGGCGGATTATTTCCGGACTGGTACACTTCACGCGTTGCCCCCCCTGAAAGACAACATTCAGCGCAATAATTTGTTGCGACGATGCCCCTCCCGTGTCATCTTTAGCGTCGTGTGACCGTGACACGACAAAGGAGAGTTTGCCGATGACCACATTGAGCGACCAAGAGCTGATTCGCACCCTGGAAGAGCGGTTTGAGGAGAATCACAAAGCATTGCACGACCTGCGCATGACCACCTCCAAACTTGAGGAGATGAATCGCAAATTGCAGGAATCGGAAGCGTTGAAAAGTCATTTTCTGTCGAACGTTCGCAATGAAATCAACAATCCGCTCACCGCCATTACCGGGCTGGCTCAACAGATGATCTGCGGCAATGTTTCTCCCGCTGAAGTCTCCGGAGTTGCCACCGACATCTACTTCGAAGCGTTTAATCTCGATTTTCAGCTGCAAAATGTTTTTGCCGCTGCCGAACTTGAAGCGGGGGAAGCGACCCCCTTCCCGGCCCGGGTCGATGTCATCGCGCTGGTCACCAGCACCTTCGAAATGTTTGGCCATCAGGCCAGAATCAAGCAGATCGACTTTCGCCGCCACCTTGACGCGGCGCCCAAATATTTTGTGACCGATCCGGAAAAGTTGCGCATCATCCTGGGCAACCTGCTTGCCAATGCAATTGAATTCAGCCCCGCCGGAGCTTCTGTCGATGTTCGCGTTACCCAAGGAGACAACAACCTGCTCCTCTCCGTCCGCAACACCGGGGTACACCTCGACGAAACCGCCCGCAGTCTAATTTTCGACCGCTTCCGGCAACTCGATATGGGCTCAACCAAGCAACATCATGGTCAGGGACTCGGACTCAGTGTTTGCCGTTCTCTGGCCGAACTGCTCTTCGGCACCATTACCCTGACGACCGACGACACTGTCCCCTGGTGCCAGTTTGAGCTGAGCCTGGCACCGTTTCCGACGGAGGTCTCTGACAGCGCTGAAGATGGTAACGTTTTTTTGTTCGACAACGTCGAAAAATTCTGAATTATTTTTTTGCCACGGAGCACCGGCGTGGGACCAACCCCCGACATCAAAAAACATTTTCTCCTTCCCGGAGCGATCTGTGCCCCCGCTACAGAGCATCTGGTCACAACCATTCTCGGTTCGTGCGTCGCTGTCTGTCTGTGGGACCAGGCACATCATCGCGGCGGAATGAACCATTTTCTACTGCCACTGTGGAACGGGGATGGCCTGCCGACGCCCAAGTACGGTAATATCGCCATTGACCGGCTTCTGGAAAAATTGTTGCAACGCGGTGCCAATCACGCAACACTGATTGCCAAGGTTTTCGGCGGCGCCTCGATGTGGGCCAGCAGCGGGGGGTTGCTGGCGGTCGGTGAACGCAATGTGGAACTGGTTAAAGCTCAACTTGATGAACTGCGTATTCCGATCGTCAGTGCCGACCTTGGTGGACGGGTCGGACGCAAGGTCATCTTCAACACCGCGACCGGTGAAGTCTGGATGCAGCGTCATCAGGAACACCGTTGACGCTCCCCCGGCAGCAAAATCAGCGAACCATACGCACCGCCATATATTGAAACGTATCCTCGGCCACCCGGCCGGGGGCAAGGAGGAAAAAATGATCCGAGTTGTCGTCGTCGGGGCCGGAATTTCCGGTTTGGCCGCCGCCTTTGCCCTGCAACAAAGAGCCACTGCGGTCGGGCTGAATATCGATCTGCAAATCTTCGAGAAGGAAGACCGTACCGGCGGAAAAATTCTCAGCATCAAAGAAGACGGTTTCCTGTGCGAATGGGGGCCGAACGGATTTCTCGACAATAAACCGATGACTCTCGAACTGTGCGATACCCTCGGCATCCGTGACCGGATGCTGCGCTCCGATGATAACGCGCGCAAACGTTTCATCTACTCTGAGAAGCTTCTGCACCGGCTACCGGAGGGCGGCCCGTCGTTTCTCGCCTCGAAACTGATTTCCTGGCCGGGAAAGATGCGCCTCGCCTGTGAACCGTTCATCCCGGCAAAACGCGATGACGAAGACGAAACCCTGGCGGATTTCGGACGACGGCGGCTCGGTGCCGAGGCCCTTGACAAGCTGATCGCACCGATGGTTTCGGGGATCTTTGCCGGTGATCCGGAGACGATGAGTCTGCGCAGCTGTTTCCCGCGCATTCACGAACTGGAGATGGAATACGGCGGCCTGATCAAAGCGATGATGATGCTCGCCAAAAAGAAAAAAGCCGAACGCAAGGCGGGGAAAGCGGTGGCCAGTGCGGCGGGCCCCGGCGGCGTGCTGACCTCATTTATCGGCGGCATTCAGGAATTGACCAACGAAGCGCAGTGCGCGCTGGGCGACAAGGTCCGAACCGGCGCGGCAGTCAACGGCATTCTGCCGAAAAAAGATGGTTTTGAAGTCCATCTGGCGGACGGTAGCATGATCGATGCCGACATCGTCATCTCCGCCGCTCCCGCCTTCGCCCTGAGCAGCATGCTGAACGAATCGCTGCCGCCCGTGGCGGAACTGCTCAACGGCATCCCCTACTCACCGCTTTTCGTCGTCTGCTTTGGCTATGAACGCGACAAGATCGCCCGCGACCTCGACGGTTTCGGCTATCTGATCCCCAAAAAAGAGGGGTGCAACACCCTGGGCACGTTGTGGGATTCGAGCATCTTCCCGAACCGCGCCCCGGCGGGAAAAGTATTACTGCGCTCCATGATCGGCGGGGCTGCCAACCCCGGGGTGATTAATCTGCCGGAAAGTGAAATTCAGACACGGGTCATGGCTGATCTGAAACAGATCATGGGGATCGACGCAGCGCCCGATTTTGTGCGTGTTTTCCGTCACGAACGGGCCATCCCGCAATATCGTGCCGGACACGCGGCCCGTCTGGTCGCCCTGGACGAGCAATTGCAGCGCAAGCCCGGACTGTTTCTCACCGGTAATGCCTTTTTTGGTGTCGGCCTCAACGACTGCGTTAACGCCGCGAACCGGGTTGCCGAGCAGGCGCTGGACTTTATCCGCGCCCGTTCCTGAATCATCCCGGGCAGACAGAGCACCGCTGCCAGGGACATCCCCTACAGCGGTGCAATCATCTTTTTCGGCCTCACCAAAGCGTCAAATTCCTCCGCACTCACATAACCGCCCCCCACCGCCTCTTCCCGCAGAGTGGTGCCGTTCTGCAGTGCCAGCTTGGCAACTGTCGCCGCCTTGTCGTAACCGATCTGTGGTGCCAGTGCGGTCACCAGCATCAGTGAGCGTTCCATCAGTTCATTGATGCGCTCGCGATTCGGCTCCAGCCCAACGACACAGTTGCCGGTAAAGCTGACTGCGGCGTCGGCCAGCAGGCGAATTGACTGCAAGATATTATAGATGATCACCGGTTTAAAAACATTGAGTTCAAAATGCCCTTGCGCGCCGGCAATCGTCACCGTGGTATGGTTCCCCATCACCTGCGCACAGACCATGGTCAACGCCTCGCACTGGGTCGGATTGACCTTCCCCGGCATGATCGATGATCCCGGCTCGTTCTCCGGCAGTCGCAACTCACCCAACCCTGAACGCGGCCCGGAACCAAGCAGACGAATATCATTGGCGATCTTGTTGAAACTGACGGCAATGGTGTTGAGTACTCCGGACAGTTCGACCAGGGCATCGTGCGCCGCCAGCGCCTCAAACTTGTTCGCCGCTGTGCAAAACGGCAGTCCGCTGACGGCGGCAACCTCGGCGGCAAAGCGTACGGCGAACTGCGCTGGCGCATTCAGTCCCGTACCGACCGCCGTCCCCCCTTGCGCCAGCGGATAAAGACGCTTGAGGCTGTCATTGATCCGCTCGCACCCCAGCGACACCTGCGCCGCATAACCGGAGAATTCCTGCCCCAGCGACAGCGGCGTGGCATCCTGCAAATGGGTTCGACCAATCTTGATGATCTCTTGCCAGGCGACGACCTTGGTGTCAAGAGCGCCGCGCAGGGCGGTGAGGGCTGGCAACAACTGGCTATGAAGCTGTTCAATCGCGGCAATGTGCATCGCCGTCGGAAAGACATCGTTCGATGACTGACTGCAATTACAGTGATCGTTCGGGTGTACCGGTTGTTTCGTCCCCATCGTGCCGCCGAGGTATTCAGAGGCGAGATTGGCAATCACCTCATTGGCGTTCATATTCGACTGGGTACCGGAACCGGTCTGCCACACCACCAGCGGGAAGTGTTCATCGAGCCGACCGGAAATCACCTCTTCGGCGGCAGTCACGATTGCCTGGCCAAGCGTTTCATCAAGCTTTCCAAGGGCAATATTGGTGCGTGCGGCACACAGTTTGATGATCCCCAGTGCCCGAATCAAAGGGCGCGGCAACAGCTCGTCACCGATCTTGAAATTCTGGAGCGAACGCTGGGTCTGCGCCCCCCAGAAACGGTCGGCGGGCACTTCGATCGCGCCAAAAGTGTCAGTTTCGGTACGCGTGGCAGGTGTTCTCTCGGTCATGATCTCCCCCTGGAGTTAAAAGGCTCCATCGTGTTGTCGCCCACTTCTGTACAATTGTCAAGGTGCAGCTCTCAGGTGCAGCTCTCAGCCCGGCAAAAGAAAAAAGGCGGCAACTTGAAATTACAAATAATTCATTCATAATGAACGCAGCTACACTGTCTCGACATCGGGAGGCGTCCATGTTGCAAACCTATTATGTCTGGGAATGGCCGGTACGGATCACTCATTGGATCACTTTCATCTGTGTTGTTGTGCTTGGTGTTACCGGTCTGGGCATCGGCACGCCCTTTCTCGAACCCGCGATGACCGCACCGTACAGCATGGGCTGGATGCGTTTCGTGCATATTGTCTTCGGTTATCTGTTCACGCTGTCGGTACTGAGTCGTATCATCTGGATGTTTATCGGCAACCGTCATGCGAGCTGGAAAAACTTTGTTGCCGTGTTCACGCGCAAAGGCTGGCAAAGCGGGTACAAGGCGTTCAAATATTACAGCTTTTTGAGCCCCAGAACCCCTTACGAAATCGGCCATAACGGTCTCGCCGCCACGGCCTACACCGGGGTTTTTATGTTGCTGCTGGTTGAAATTATCACCGGCCTGGCGCTGTACGGCCAATACGCCCCCGGCGGAGCGTGGCACCGTTTGTTCTCGCCGCTGCTGATCCTGGTCGGCAATCAGTACCTGCGCCTGATCCACCATGGCATTCTCTGGCTGCTGGTATCTTTTACCATCATCCACGTTTATCTGTCGTTTATGCTTGAGTGCAAGATGCGCAACGGCTTGATCAGCAGTATTTTCGGTGGCTACAAAATGATTGAAACCGACAAGCTAAACAGGTAATCAGCGTCTGCCTCTCATCCCCGCGACCGCAGCCGCTAACGGTTAAGACACATCTGGCCGAATAAAAACAGCGCCCCGGAAAATTTTCCGCAGGCGCTGTGTCGATCATTTATGTAACCAGCCTCACATCGCTGAGCGCTCAATCTCTTTGCTCGCCACCACTTCACCGGCCGCATTGACGACATCGACCCGCCATTTCCCGACCCAGCCCGGAATCATTTGTTTGCTCGAATAAACCCGCCAGCGCGCTCCGCCAATGGTGAACGGCACTTCCACCATGACCTGACCGTTATAAACCCAGCGATGCAGCACCTGTTCTCCTGCCATGTCGTTGATTTCAGTGAAGAAAAAAAGTGTCTTCAGCGCCGTGTCGGTGGCGGTCAGTTTGTCAACCGGTTCACGGTTTTCAACACCGGTGGTAAAAAGTGCCCGGGAAACGCCCGCTTCGGCGGCGCAGAGCACGGGAGCCAGCAGCAGGAAAATTCCGATCAGCAGCAGTAACGTTTTTTTCATTTTTGCTCTCCTTGGTTGGGGTGTACACTCGAGCCTAGCACGGACTGCGGATTTTTCAAGAACGCGCTATTGCCGTGCGTCACACAGCAATCAACGTTGACAAGCCGGTCTGCAAAAGTCTAGTGTGAGCCATTATGCAAACCGTACTGCCGAGGAGAATATCATGACGTCGGAACACAAACTTGAAGTCCTGCAAAACACCGTCCGCCGGTTGATTCGGCGCGGTGCTTACCCGAACCTGACCAATGTCCTCGCCAAATTCCGCCCTGCCGACATCGCGGAACTGTTCCGCGATCTGAGTCTCAAGGAACAACGCATCCTCTTCCGGCTGCTCGGCTCCGCCGAGACCGCCGCCGAAGTCCTCTCCGAGCTCGACGAAAATGCCGGCGCACTGCTGCTGGAAACCTTCAAGCAGGAAGAAATCACCGAAGTCCTGCAGGAAATGCCGTACGACGACGCTGTCGAGATCATCCGTAATATGCCGGAGGAGTTGGCCGAGCAGGTTCTGCACAGCATGGAGGACGAGCATTCCGACGAGATCGAAAACCTGCTCCAGTATGGCGAGGATACCGCTGGCGGAATCATGGCCACCGAGATTTTCTCCCTGCCGGAGGAAACCACCGTCAAGGAAGCAATCGCGGCGATCCAGCAGGCGGAAGATGTGGAAATGGTTTTCTATATCTACGTCACCGACGACTACAACCATCTGGTCGGGGTTCTTTCACTGCGCCAGCTACTGATGGTCACCCCGGAAAAGCTCCTTAAAGAGGTGATGGCCACCGACGTGATCAGCGTCAGCACCGACCGTGATCAGGAAGAGGTCGCCAAGGTCGTTGAAAAATACAACCTGCTGGCGGTTCCGGTTGTCAACGAGTTGAACAAACTGATGGGGATTATTACCGTCGATGACATCATCGACGTTATCCGTGAAGAAGCCACTGAAGACATCTACCGCATTGCCGGAACCAGCGACGAAGAACTGATGCTCGGCAACAAGTCATTCAAAATTGCCCGGCTGCGGTTGCCGTGGCTCCTGACCAACCTGCTCGGCGGCGTGATGACCGGCTACCTGATGTGGACCTTCAAGGCCACACTTAAAGAGGTCGTCGCGCTGATCGCCTTCGTCCCGGTCATTACCGGGATGGGTGGCAATGTCGGTGGCCAATCGGCAACGATTGTCGTCCGCGGCTTCGCGACTGGGCGCATCGACCTGAGCAGCATCCGCCGCGTCTTTCTCAAAGAATTGCGCGTCGGGCTGATCATGGGCACCGTTTGCGGCCTGGCCGTCGGCACCATCGCCTACATCTGGCACGGCAACCCCTACCTCGGAATGGTTGTCACCGTTGCCATGGCCACCGCCATGACCGTCGCGGCATCGATGGGGGTGTTGGCCACGGCCTTTTTCAAACGCATCGGCATCGACCCGGCAATCGCCTCCAGCCCCTTCGTGCAGACCGCCAACGACATTACCGGCATCCTCATCTACTTCGGCACCGCGACTCTGTTTATTAACTACCTGCGCTGAGACTTGATTGCGGGTTTGGTTGATACCGTGAATTTCCGGGGAACTCGCAGACTGAAGGAATGAAAACCCAAAAGCCGGGACGAGCAAAGAAGTAATATGGGAAGTGTATTTTTTGATTTGAGGTTGACTCCCCTCATAAGATACCTATCTCCACCTTACAAAACAAACCAAAACACCAACGCCTTGCTCCCTACCCCGGAATCAACTATCATCCCCCCATGCACATCCATAGCGACGAAGCCATCATTCTCCACAGCCGCGATTACGGTGAAGCCGACCGGATCGTCACCGCACTGACCCGTAACCATGGTCTGCTCAGGGGGTTTGCCCGCAATGCCCGCAAGAGTCGCAAGCGGTTCGGCCCGGCGCTGGAGCCGTTCGCCCTGCTCAAACTGATCTGGAACCCGCCGCGCAGCGGAGAGCTGAGCTCCCTGCGCGAGGCCGAGATCCTTGATCTGCGCACCGGGCTGCGTCGCGACCTGCCGACCCTGGCGCTGGCCGGTTACGGTCTGGAACTGACCGAGCGGTTGACACCGGAGGGAGATCTTCACACCGAGCACTTTGCTCTGCTTAACGCTTTCCTCGATCACCTCGGAGCAGTCGGCGCCGCGCCGACTGCGAAGCTGCTCTTTGAACTGCGGCTGGTGCAGCTGGCGGGATTGATGCCACACCTGCTGCACTGCGCCATCTGCAACGCCCCCTTCACCGAGGACATCGTGCCGTTCAGCGCCGGCTACGGAGGCGGGATCTGCGCCACCTGCGCCACCGGTAATGACGGTCCGCCGGTCAACGTGGCCACCCTCGGGAGCCTCTCCCGTTGCCTGCGTGCACCGGTGACCGTCTTCGCCGATCTGCACCTCGGTGCGACGACGCTCCGGGAGGGCGGAAGCATTCTCGGCGCGGCGCTTGCGGCACACCTTGACCGCCCGTTGGCAAGCAGCGCATTTCTCCAGCTCGCCGATTCCATGGCGCCCGTCGACCCCCGCAAAAAGTAGCCCAGACCGGCACGGCAAATTTGTTCTAACACGGACATGATCTTGGCACCGAAGAATTTTTACTCATCCGCAGATAATCGAGAACC
>JARGFI010000050.1 GCA_029210745.1 Desulfuromonadales bacterium | reverse complement strand
TCGTTTTTTTCGCTGGATGGTATTGAGGGCCTGCAAAAAAAAATAAGGTGATCAATTTTCCTGCAGGCCCTTAGTCCAGAACCGTCACCGACTTGATCACAATTGGCGTAACGGGAAGATCGTCGTATCCGCCAACACGTGTCGTCGCCTGTTGTTCAATGGTATAAACCACATTCATTCCGTCAACCACCTCACCGAAGACGGCATAACCGAAATCCTGGGGATTATTACCGCTGTAATCGAGAAATTTATTCACTTCGGTATTGATAAAAAATTGTGCGCCGGCACTGTCAATCTCCGCAGTACGAGCCATGGCCACAGCACCAACTTTATTCTTTAACCGGTTGTTCGCTTCGTTGACGATTGGTGTCCGGGTCGGTTTTTCTTCAAGGTCGGGAGTCAGCCCCCCGCCCTGCACCATAAATCCCTTGATCACCCGGTGAAAAACAGTGCCATCGTAGTGTCCGTCGCGGGCATAAGTGACAAAGTTTTCAACGGATAACGGTGCTTTATCCGCATACAGTTCGAGAATAATTTCTCCAAGTGAGGTGTCGATCTGAATCAATGGATTACTCATTGGACAATCTCCTGTTCAGGTAAACGAACAGACATATTCGACAATACCGTCACTCACGGCAATGTCAAAACAGGTCTTCGCAGGCCCGACGTGACAATCTGAAGGGGAGTGGATTCAGGGCGCAGGCTGCTGGAGCACTCTCCGCATGACCCACTGATAGATCATTGCGATCAGCATGAACAGCAATCCACTCCCAAGCAGAATCGAGACATCCGACGGGCTCAGGGGGATTATCTTGAAGACCCCCGCCAGAGGGGTATACATGAGAATCGCCTGCAGGACAACGGACAGCACAGCTGCCGCCCATACCCATTTGTTGGCCAGAAATGGAACCTGATAATCGCTGCGGATGACGAAAATCAGCACCACCTCATAAAGAACAACGAAATTGAACACCATGGTCTGGGCACGCAGCAATTCAACCGCTGAATCTGAATTGCCGCCAAACGCCTGAAACAGAGTCAGAGCAAGGGCGGTGCCGACACTGCCGAGCACCCCGAGTAACACAAGTTTCGGGCGCGGCAAAATCCCCTCGGCGCGGGGTTTCGGCTGCCGCTGCATAATATCCCGACCGTAGGGATCGACGCTGTAGGCGAGCGCCGGGGCACCATCGGTCACCATGTTAATCCACAGCAACAAGATGGCGGTCAACGGAAGATTCATGCCGAACAACACGGCCAGAAAGATGATCAATACCTCACCAAGGTTCCCCGAGAGCAAGAGCATGATCGATTTCTGAATATTGTCGTAGATGCCGCGCCCCTCTTCGATGGCGTTGACAATATGGGCAAAGCTGTCGTCAAGGAGCACAAAATCGGCGGCGTCCTTCGCCACGGCGGTGCCACTGCCAACCGCCACACCGATATTCGCCTTTTTCAGCGCCGGAGCATCGTTGACACCGTCTCCGGTCATGGCCACGGTGTGCCCCATCCGCTGCAACATGTCGACAATACGATATTTATGCTCAGGAGCCACGCGGGAGAAAATATTGGTGCCCTCCTCCAGCGCCAGCTGGAGGAGGGCATCGTCCATCTGCTCTACATCCGCACCGGTTAGCAGCCCCCCCTGAATGCCGACCTCCCGACCGATCGCCCGCGCCGTCTCGCCATAGTCCCCGGTAATCATCACCACCCGAATCCCGGCCTGGCTGGTCTTGGCGATCGCCGCGACCACATCCGGACGTGGCGGATCGATCATCGCTTGCAGGCCAAGGAAACAAAGGTCATCCTCCCGAAAATCATCTGTCGCGGCAAGACTTTTTTTGGCAAAAGCCAGCACCCGCATTGACCTTGAGGCATACAGCGCATTTTGACGTTCAATAATCGCCACCTGCTCTGCGGTCAGGGGGATCTCGCTGTCCCCCTGTTGAATCCGTTTACAGCGGGCAAGGATCTTATCGAGCGCCCCCTTGCTATAGATGGTTTCACCTTCCGGGGCTGAGCAGCGCACACTCATCAATTTGCGTTCTGAATCAAAGGGGATTTCGTCACGTCTGTGCGCCTCGCTGCGGATCCCGGCCTTGGCGGCACTGGTTAACAATGCCACCTCGGTCGGATCACCGGCGATTTGCCAGCCATTTTCTTCAAAGAGTGACGCGTTATTACAGAGCAACCCGCAACGCAAAAGTTCCGGAGCAACAGCCCCGGACACGTCACCGACCGGCGCATAACCGGTACCGGAAAATGTCATTTCACTGTCGAGGGTCCATGCTTGACGCACTGTCATCTGGTTTTCGGTCAAAGTGCCGGTTTTGTCCGTGCAGATGACATCGCAGCTGCCCAACGTTTCAACCGAAGAAAGATTGCGCACCAACGCTTTTTTTGCCAGGAGGCGTTTAACGCCGATGCTCAGGGCAATCGTCACCACCGCGGGCAGAGCTGTCGGCACCGCGGCCACCGCGAGGCTGATGGCGATAAAAGCAAAAGCCACGACAGCATCGACCGTCAAGGTGGCAGACCAATATGCCTTGGCAAAACACAGCACAAAAACAATCGCGCAGATCACAATGATAGCGTAACCAAGTTTTTTTCCGAATCGATCAAGGCGCCGTTGCAAGGGGGTCATCTCCTCAACCGCCTCCCTGATCAAGGTGGTAATGCGCCCCAGTTCAGTTTGCATACCGGTGTTCACCACAATCGCCCGGGCATGACCGGTGGCAATCGAGGTCGCGGAAAAAAGCATATTGCGGCGATCACCCAGGGAAACCTCTTCGGTAATGAGGAGGGAATTCTTTTCGGTGGGAACACTTTCCCCGGTAAGGGCTGATTCTTCAGCCTTGAGCCGCACCGCCTCAATGATCCGCAGATCGGCCGGAACTTTATCACCGGCATCAAGCTCGACAATATCACCGGGAACCAGGTTTTTTGCTTCAACGGTGCGCAGCTTGCCGTCACGCAGCACCGTCGCCCGAACCGTGCTGATCATCTTCAACGCTTCCAGGGAACGATGCGCACCCAGCTCCTGAAAAAAACCGATAACGGCATTAGCAATGAGGATGGCAAGGATAATGACCGTATCGACGTACTCGCCGATCAGCAGGGAGAAAATCGTTGCAAAGAGCAGGATGTAAATAATAAAGCTTTTGAATTGATTAACGAATATGACCAGCGGATTGATCGCCGTTTTGGTTTCCAGCTCATTCGTCCCGTGAAGGTCAAGCCGCGCCTTGACCGCTGCGGAAGACAGCCCGGTTGGCGTCACGCCTAACCGGGCAAAAATTTCGTCAATCGATAATCGATAAAAATCCATCGAGCCTCCCGGAAAATCACATATTGCCACCATCAAAGTGGATAAATTTGACTCATATGTTAATTTTTTTCGCGCTTGTCCGCGACCCGGCACCCATGACCGAACAACTGGCATACGACATGTGCAAGCTTATCGAATTTCCGGCCAATAGCTACCAGTTCACTTTGCACCCGATAAAGATGTCAATCCAACGCCACCACAAACCCCTCGAAGCCGTCAATAGCGAACTCCATTAACGCTGACTGTGCCTCCTCCAACGACTCATATTTCCCGGCATGAACGCGAAAAAACGTCTTCCCGTTAACCACCCCACGGCGCAACCCGGAATGCCCGTAACGTCGCCCCAGATCATCGGCCAGACGCCGGGCATTCGCTTCGACGCTGAAAGCCCCCACCTGCACGGCAAAGACCCCGGAATCGTAACTCTTCGGTTGCTGATAGCTGACCTTGCCGCCCGCTCCCTTGATCTGATACCCGAGCGCTTCAATCCTCACCGGGGCGGTGCCGGGCCCAACCACACCGATCTGCCGGGCAGCAGCATACGACAAATCGATGATCCGGCCCGCCACAAATGGGCCGCGATCATTCACCCGCACCACTGTTTCCTTGCCATTGTCGAGATTCTTGACGCGCACGAAAACTCCCAGCGGCAGAGTTTTGTGTGCAGCGGTCATAGCGTGCATATCGTACGTTTCACCGTTGCTGGTCTTCTTGCCGTGAAAATCCTTGCCGTACCAGCTCGCGCGTCCCTCATCAACAAACCCTGTATGATCGAGTAATGGCACATAACGTTCACCATTGACCTCATACGGTTTTTGATGCCCTTTAAGATGCTGATTCGTTGGATTATGTAACACGCGGGAAGAATATTGCGGGGCGCCACAGGCGACACAGAACAAACAGAGAACGAGGATAACAGGACAACGAAACATCACGACTCCCGATAGCTGCGGGATCAGTCACCGCGATGGAGAAAAGCTTCAACTTCCTTGAGCGTTGGAATGGCGGTTCGCCCCCCGAGTTTTCGGGTCTTGATGGCCGCGCAGGCCGTCGCGAAGCGCACCGCCGCCTTCACCGGCCACTGACGTAACAAACCGTAGATATATCCGCCGTGAAAAACATCTCCGCAGCCAGTGGTATCGACCACATTAACGGCGTAAATCGGCTGATGAAAGAACTCCCCGGCGGCGGTCAGCGTCCAGCTGCCTTTGACGCCGAGGGTGACCGTCGCCGCCGCGCAGCCATATTCGAGCAGTTTTTCCAGCGCCACCTTCGGCCCCTCGTCGCCGACCAGCTGCCAGGCAAATTTTTCACTGACAATCGCGTGGTCAATATAACGCATCAGTTCCAGCATTGAAGGGCGCAGCGTGCCACCGTCAAGAACCGTCGTAATTTTGTGCTTGCGCGCCAGCTTCGCTGCCAGCACCGAGATCTCCACCTGGAGTCCATCGAGATGCAAAATACGACTGCTCACGATCATTTTGGGATCAATTTCACTTTTGACCAACGGCCGGTAACTGCCGCGCTTCCAGAAAATATTCCGATGCCCATCCTGGTCGACGGCCACGAATGCGAACTGGCTACGCGCCCCGACCTCGGTGACCAACCCCTCACAGTCAACCCCTTCTGAAATCAACCCGCTGCGAATGCGCGGGCCAAAGCTGTCGTCGCCAATCTTGCCGACAAAAGCGGTCGACACGCCCAGCCGGGCCAATGTCACCAGTGCCGTTGCGACCGGGCCACCCCCCTGAATCAGCGTTTCATTCAGTTCGGTTTTCGTGTCGATTTCCGGATAGTCATCGATGCGCCCGATAATATCGAGGGAGCATTGACCAAGACCGACCACATCAAATTGATTCATCTTTTTGCTCATACCACACGATCCGCACCATCCGCAGCACCTTGAAACAAAACACCCCCTCCGTCAGGGGGGAGAGGGTGAGAAAATCCTGCGTGAGAAAAGGGTCAGTCTTTGACGATCGTCATTGCCCGGAACTTCTGGTAGCGCTGCTCAACCAGTTCTTCGGGGCTGAGCTTTTTCAACTCAGCCAGATGCTGACGCAGCACCAGTGCGACATTTTTACACGCCGCGTCACGGTCGGTGTGTGCGCCGCCATCCGGTTCGGGAATAACGCCGTCAATCACCACGCCGAGACTGTCAACGTCGCTGGCGGTTAATTTAAGGGCATCGGCCGCCTGTGGTCCCATCGTCCCGTCCCCCCAGAGAATCGCCGCACACCCTTCGGGAGAAATAACCGCATAAACCGAATATTGCATCATCAGCACCCGGTTTGCAACCGCAATCCCCAGCGCGCCGCCGGAGCCACCTTCGCCGGTAATGGTGGTGATAACCGGCACTTTGAGTGCCGCCATCTCACGCAAGTTGCGGGCAATCGCCTCCGCCTGTCCACGCTCTTCGGCGCCGATACCAGGGAACGCACCGGGGGTGTCGACAAAGGTGAAGATCGGCAGACCGAATTGCTCGGCCAGCTGCATGACGCGCAGCGCCTTACGGTACCCCTCGGGATTCGGCATGCCGAAATTGCGATAGACTTTTTCCTTGGTGTCGCGCCCCTTCTGGTGACCGATAATCGCACACGGCTCGCCATCAAAGCGGGCGAAGCCGGAGACGATTGCCGGATCATCGCGATAATTGCGATCACCGTGAACCTCGAACCAGTCGGTGAAAATCGTGTTGACAAAATCGAGCGTGAAGGGGCGATCGACGTGGCGTGCCAGCTGGGTGCGCTGCCAGCGACTGAGATTGGAGAAAATCTCATCACGCAGTTTTTCGGCCTTTTTTTCCAGTTTGACAATATCGCCGGAAAAATCGATCTTGTCGGTCGAATAGTCTTTCAGCTCACGTATTTTCTGGCGAAGTTCGGCCAGCGGTTTTTCAAAATCGAGGATGACTTGCATTTTTTAACTCCCGTGACGGTCACGATGACGCACCACGCATCGCAACAAGCGTGGTCAGACCATCTGCCTATTCAAAAGTGACGACATTGTAGCCGAACAGACGCTCCGTGTCATCCATTAATTGGTCGCTCGCGGCCACCCGAAAACGCTCGTCAATACTGATCAACGTTTCACTCCGGTTGGGGATTACCAAATGAATGAGGGGCTGGCATTCCCCCCGATGGCGTTCGATAATCGACCTTAATTCGGTCAATTGTTGCGCAGCCAGCCCCGGCGTGGTAATCCGGAAGTGAACCCGCCGGGTCTCCCGTTTCTGTACGTCATTCAACGCCAGAATCTCCTTGGCCAATAATTTACACGATTCTTCGTTGATGTCGAGTTCACCGGAAACCAGAAGCGGCTGCTCCCCCTTGAGCAACTCTGCCGCTGCGGCATACACTTCAGGGAAAACCACGATCTCGACGAAGCCGGTCAGATCCTCCAGGGTCACGAATGCCATGCGATCCCCTTTTTTGGTTGTCAACTCTTTCATCCCTGAGACGATACCGCAAACCCGGACCTCTTCCTTGTCCGCCCGTTCAACCAGTGCCGACGTCTCGCAGGTTGCAAAACGCTTGATCGTTGCGCTGTGCCGGGCGAGCGGGTGTCCGGAGATAAAAAACCCGAGGGACTCTTTTTCAAACCCGAGCAGGATATTCTCCGCCCATTCGGGCACTTCGGGCAACTGCCGGGAGGAACTCCCGCGCAGTGACATGACCTCTTCCGTGCCGAACAGCGACTCCTGTCCCGAGGCCCTTTCTTTCTGGGCCTTTTGTCCAATCTCGACCGCTTCATCAAGCACCGCCAGACACTGGGCCCGCTTGACATCAAGGGAATCAAAAGCCCCGCATTTGATCAGCGCCTCAAGAACCTTTTTATTGACCTTGCGCAGATCAACCCGTTCGCACAGATCGTGCAAAGAGGAAAACGGCTCATCGCGGCGGTCTTCAATGATCGACTCAAGAGCCGCCGCGCCCACGCCCTTAACCGCCCCCAGACCGAAACGGATGGCGTTGTCGTGGACCGTGAAAGTGCGTTCCGAAGCGTTAATGTCGGGGGGCAGGATTTCGATCCCCATGGAACGCACTTCGTTGATATTTTTGATAATTTTATCGGTATTCTCCATATCCTCGGTGAGCAGCGCAGCCATGAACTCAACCGGATAATGGGTTTTGAGATAGGCGGTATGATAAGCCACCAGGGCATAGGCTGCCGAGTGTGATTTATTGAAACCGTAGGCGGCAAATTTCTCCATCAGATCGAAGACCGCTTCGGCTTTTTTAGTGTCCAGCTTATTCTCTTTCGCCCCGTGCAGAAACAGGCCCTTCTGCTTCGCCATTTCCTCCGGCTGTTTCTTCCCCATCGCCCGGCGCAACAGGTCAGCACCACCCAGGGTGTAGTTCCCGAGCACCTGGGCAATCAGCATAACCTGTTCCTGATAGACAATCACCCCGTAGGTGTCATTGAGAATCGGCTCAAGTTGCGGGAAGGGATAGGTAATCTCTTTGCGTCCATGTTTGCGGTGGATAAAATCATCGACCATCCCGGAACCAAGGGGGCCGGGACGGTACAGGGCGCAAACCGCGATGATATCCTCAAAACAACTCGGTTTCAGCTTGACCAGCAACTCCTTCATCCCCGAAGATTCGAGCTGAAACACCCCGGTTGTCTTCCCTTCCGAAAGCAATTCATAGGTCAGTGGATCATCATCGCGCACCAGATTGAGATCAAAATCGGGAGCCTTCTCCTGTTGGATCAGACGCACCGCCTTGTCAAGTACCGTCAGCGTCTTCAAACCGAGAAAGTCAAACTTGACCAGACCGATCTTCTCGACGTACTTCATGGCGTACTGGGTGATCTGCCCCCCCGACTTCGGATCGGTGTAAAGGGGGAGATATTCCGGCAGCGGCCGGGGGGTAACAACAACCCCGGCGGCGTGGGTCGAAGCGTGCCGGGTCAATCCCTCCAGCGCCAGCGCCACCTTGACCAGCTCACCAACCCTGGCGTCCTTGTCGACCAGTTCCTTGAGTTTCGGTTCCTGTTGCAGCGCCTCCTTAAGGGTGATATTGAGGACCGCCGGGACCATCTTGGCAATCCGGTCAACGTCATTGTACGGCATGTTCAGGGCGCGACCGACATCGCGCAACACCCCTTTGGCCTGCATCGTCCCGAAAGTGATGATCTGGGCAACGTTGTCAATCCCGTATTTTTGGCGCACGTAGTCGATCACCGCTTCCCGCCCATAGATACAGAAATCGATATCGATATCCGGCATCGAGACCCGTTCCGGATTAAGAAAGCGTTCGAAGAGCAAATTGTAGGGGAGCGGATCAAGATCGGTAATGCGCAACGCATAAGCGACCAGGCTCCCCGCCGCACTCCCCCGTCCGGGACCGACCGGGATGTGCTGATTTTTGGCCCAGACAATAAAATCGGCGACAATCAGGAAATAACCGGGGAACCCCATCGACTTGATACATTCAAGTTCAATGTCCAGCCGCTCCCGGTACGCCTGTTCGTCGGCGCTGGCAAAGTTCGGACGCACTTTGCGGATTTCGGCGAAACGTTCGCTCAACCCGGCGTGAGCGTCTGCGGACAGAACTTCATCGAGGGTTTTATCCGGCGGCTTGTCATACTGGGGAAAATGGTAGGTGTCAAAATCAAGCTCAAGGTTGCAGCGCTCGGCAATGACCACACTGTTGGCCACCGCCTCCGGAACATGGCTGAACATTTCCGCCATCTCGTGCGGCGTTTTGACATAAAACTGATCGTTATGGAAACGCATCCGGTTCGGATCATCCATCGTCTTGCCGGTCTGGATACAGAGCAGCACTTCGTGGGCGTAAGCCTCCTCCCGGGTCAGATAATGACAATCGTTGGTCGCCACCAACGGCAAGCCAAGTTCCCGGCCGATGCGGATCAAGCCTTCGTTCACCGGGGTCTGTTCGGGGATTCCGTTCTCCTGCAATTCAAGATACAATCGATCGTCAGCAAAGATTTCACTCATCGCCTGGATCCGCTGCAAAGCGACATCTTCATGGCCGGTTTTGAGCAAAACCGGAACTTCGCCACCAAGACAGGCGGTCAGGGCAATGAGTCCCTGGTTATATTCGCGCAGCAATTCCCAGTCGATCCGCGGCTTGTAATAGAACCCCTCCCGGTAGGCGGCTGAGACCAGATGGCAGAGGTTGCGATAACCGACGTGGTTCTGACAGAGCAAAACAAGATGGAACGACGCATCAGCCGCACCGCGCGCGCTGCTCTTGATGTGCCGTGATTCCGGGGCCACGTACAGTTCACAACCGATGATCGGCTTGATCCCCGCCTTCATGGCTTTGGTATAAAACTCAATCGCGCCGAACATATTGCCGTGGTCGGTAATCGCCACCGCCGGCATCTTGAGGTCGTGGGTACGTTTGATCAGATCATCAATCTTGATGGCACCGTCAAGCAGACTGTACTGGGTATGCAGGTGGAGGTGTACAAAGGGAGCGTGTTCCATAAAATCCATTTCATACGTGGTGTTTCAGTTCAGTGACAGATACGCTGAGCAGCTGCAGCGGCGCAGCGGCGCAGCGCCATAATCAGCGGGGCAATGGCGACGTCAAGACGCTCTAGTACCCAGCAGGTGATAATCGAACTCTGCCAGCAGGGTGACCAGTTTGATCAACGGCAAACCGATCAACGCCGTATAATCGTCCCCCGCGAGCTTTTCCATCAGCGCAATCCCCAGCCCTTCAATCTTGAATGAACCGGCGCAATCGACGGGATTCTCGCGGGCGACATAGTCCGCGATAGCTGATTCGGAAAGTGTCCGCAAAGTAACGGCAAAGGTGGTGAATCCTGTTTCGCAGCGACCGGTGGCGGCATCAACAACCGCCAGACCGGTAAAAAATGTGTGGGTCTTGCCGCTCATTGCCGTCAATTGCTTGATCGCCAACGCCGGAGTGCCGGCCTTGCCCAGAGTGCGCCCTCGTGCATCGACAAAGACCTGATCGGAACCGATAATCAGCGCAGCGGGGTAATCATCACGCAGGCTCAGCGCCTTTTGCTGTGCTTGATGTTTGACCAGCAGCTCCGGTGCGACATCCTGTACAATCGATTCCTTGAAACGCGGCGCGGCACACGTATACGGAATGCGCAATTGACGCAGCAATTCACGGCGGTAGGGGCTGGTTGAGGCAAGAACGACGGTGCGCAAGAACGGGACTCCTTTGTCTTCAGCCGGTTTACAACGGCTGAATTGCGGTGGGCTGTTCGTCCTGTTTTACCGTAGCCTCAGCTGAAAAGCAAACGCTTTTCAGGTCGATTGCGTCGCCCTCATCAAGCCACCGATCTCCAGACCGGCGGTTCTTCGGCAATCAACTGCGGCAGACACAACGGGTGTGGTCGACTCATCCCCGGCAATGTCTGCCAACGCCCCGCACACTGGTAACCGAGCACCTGAGCCGCCTCCTCCCCCGGCGGGTGCAGGGTGCAAAATGTCAACGACTGCACCGTTTCGCGCAAAACCTGTTCAAGCTGAAACTGATCGTAGCGCTTCACAAAGCGCCGGAAGGTCGCAACATCCAGCCACCGGTCGATAAAGGTCACCGTAACCTCATCGCCAACCTCCATCAACACCGCAGTTTCATCGGCTCCGTCACCGACAATGGCCTGCACGGCGTGGATTGTTCCGCCATTGGCACGGCGCGGCTCAATCCGGGAAATTTGCAGATAGAGTGCGTGGCCGTCACCATCCGTCATTGTCATCCATACCATAACTGCCTCCTGATATCGTTGTCTGTTAAGCAAACCATACCCGATAGCTGTGACAGAATAAGGCACACACGCAATCTACGGAGTGAATGACCAGGCTGAAATTTCATCCTGAAAAACCTGTTGTTGTCCGGGGAGGGGGCTCTTCAATAGACTAGGAGCCTGTCCGAGAATGAAGACCGGCTGCAAACCCAGCTGTTTGGCTCATATTTCAGTTCCTTCTTGCCCCATAGCTACGGCTATGAGGCGGCAAATGAGCTAAAATCTGCCCTCAAACTTTTGGATTTTCGCTTCGGCCCTTATTCTCTGACAGGCTCCTATATCCGGAAAAAAGAGGTGAACCCCCGTGGCCCAACAATCCATCATACGCTCTCCGACATCTTTGAATTCGGGATGTTCTGCTATATAGGAAGGTATGGCCTGCCGGGTGTCCATAACAGCGTCAGCCATGCGAGAGACAATTTCTTTAACCTCCCCTGGCGGCAGAGACAGATGAGCCATCGCATACCTTTCCAGGATCTTTCGGGGCCACCATTTCTTGCGTCCATCAATGGCCAGGGCTGGAACATCGTTTTTTATGTACGCCGTTGTGGTTACAACGTCAAACACAGGGGCTAAAGAAACTGGCCCGCCGGGATCAGGGTATATGACTCCAAAGTTTTTCAGATGCGCGTCACCGTTCTGAACCATCGAAGAGAGCACAAGGGTAGCGAAAAACTGTCTTTTAGCCGCAGGCACATGTTCCCCTGAGATAAAATTCTTGAGCGTTTTGGCAACTCGTTCGTAGGTTCCGTCATACTTCTGGCTGGTACTTAATGCCTGCAAACTACACATATCCTCGAAACCCATAGCTTCACCATTGGGTCCCCTGTCGAAACGACGCATAATAAACAGACCACCATTCTCCGCCAGATAAAAATCAGGCACGTTCAAACCGGCTTTTTTAGCCGCCGTCATACAAAAAAATTCATTGGCAGCCAAACAGGGGGAATCCGCCCCCCAGCTTTTGACGATATACCCATGCCCAGCCAAGGTCCCGCGCTGATGTGCCTCAAGGAGAACCTTAGGTTGCACCCCTGAGATTCCAGACCGGATGGCGTAACGCCCGAGGAGTTCATTAAAGAGCTCTTCGGTGTCCGGGTAGGTGAGTAATTCATCCAGGGATTCTGGCACGCACCCTGCGGAAGGAGCTCCTTCGCCAGACATGGAAAATCGATTTCGACCAATCTGGTTACCGCCGGTGGCCGCAAGGATAGCGATGTCGCCAGCCCCGATAATTTTCGCGATGGCTCTGCGTATGGCTTCCAGGAGGGCACCCTCAGGGATATTCATCTGAAAGACAGGATGCAACTCTGGCGTCACCCATCCTCCCAAACGTATCGGCATCGTAAGAGAAACCGCATCCCTGGCATTAGAATCGTAGGCAAAAACATACCTTTGTCGAAGTTGCTGCTCAAGGATTCCACTTTTTACATTGTCAACCCAGATATTTAACGATTTTGGTCCCATCAGAAGTTATCCTCTTCCCGGATTTCATCGAGAGTAGGTGGCGTTCCCGCTCTGCGGACCTTGAGTTCAAGCTCCAGAATCTCCAATATCCGCAGGATTTTACGGATGCCAATATCCTGAACGACTCCATTTTCTATCTCACTGATCGTTGCTCGACTCATCCCCAAAATGGCGGCCAATTGAGCTTGGGTCATCTTGCGTTTTTTGCGTTCCTCGCGCATATGTCGGCCAATTTCGAACAGCATAAAAGTATTGTATACAATACAACTTAACATTTCAATCGTATTTTGTATTATATACAGAACATTTACAGGACTGAACCACTATGACCTGAAAGAGGACAGGTTCCCATCGGGGCTCAGTCCCTTGCAAACCGAAACCCGCGACACGAAAACCAATGGCCTTCTCCCTGACGGAAAAGATGGCCGAAAAGCGGATGAGGGGTGCATAAAAACCGACATCAGACAGATCGAGGTATTGAAAAATCAGCGTGACGCAACGGGGCGGACTTTTTTCGCCCCCTTCAAGCCTTTTTCAAGGGCAGCACGAAACGCCAGGCGCAAAGACTCCGGTTGCAAAACCTCGACATCGGGAAGATAGGAATAGAGCCAGGAGAGGAGTTCTTTTTCGCCCGCGGCGGTCAGGGACAGGATCAGCGCCCCGTCGGTTTGCTCGTCAATGATCTGCGACGGATGCCACTGCCGTTCACGAATCAAATGGGCGACCTGCCGCCCGAAGCGCACCCGAATGGTCAGCGCTTTTTCATCATCAATAAGGCCGAAAGCGTCCCCGGTCACGGCATCGGGGCTGAAATCTTCCGGCACCTCGAAGCGTTGCTCGCTCACCTCGATCCGGTCGAGACGATCGACTAAAAACAGGCGGTTGGCACCCCGATTGTGGACATAACCGACAACGTAAAGCGCAGTGTCATAAACCAGCAACGTATAGGGATCGACCAGATACGCGCTGCCGGCCCGATGCGGCGGGGTGTAATGCAGTGTGCAGCGATACTGGAAGAGCAAGGCGCGGCGCAGTTCGGTAATCACCCCCCGACGGGTACTGTAGTCACGCGCCCCCTGGTAGCGCGGCGCGGCGCTGTGGGCAATCCGCTCCAGATGCGCGACGCTGCGCGGCGGCAGGCTGGAATGGATTTTACCGAAGATTGCGTTGAGTTCATCGGCAAAGGGGGTACCGTGGAGAAAATCCAGCTGCCCCCGGCACAGGGAGAGGGTCATTAACTCATCAAGGGAAAAAGTGATCGGCGGGATTTTTCTGAAGCCGGTAATAAACCGGTACAGCATCCGCCCGTCGGCTTCACGTTGGGCAACGAGGGGATAGCCGGCATCGCGAATGGCGTCAAGATCACGATAGACCGTCCGCCGGGTGACGGCACATTCTTCCACCAGATCGTCGACCGTAGCACCGAAGCGCGCTTCCAGAATCCGGATGACATCATGAAGGCGCGCCGCCTGGCTGTACTTCTTTGCCGGTTTGCCCCGTTTTGGCCCTGATTTACGCGCGCTGTCCATAACCGCCAACCCACTCCGCACCCACCGTAAACAGAAGGTCAGGCGCGCCCATGGCTATTTCCCTTTTTTCCCCGCACGACCGATGCCGTAGTAAGTAAACCCGTCGGCAACCCGTTGCGCGGGATCGTATTGATTGCGCCCATCGAATATCACCGGCTTTGCCATCAGCCGTTTCATCGCCCCGAAATCGGGGTGCCGGAACGGTTTCCACTCGGTCACCAGCACCAGCGCATCGACCTCCTTGAGGGCATCGTATTGATGAGCACACAACTCCAAGGCTCCCGACGTGAACCAGTCGGCAGGCAATTCGCGACGCGCGGCGTCCATGGCGACCGGGTCGTAGGCCTTGACCCTGGCTCCGGCCGCAAGTAGCGCTTCAATGACCACCTGAGACGGAGCCTCACGCAGGTCATCCGTCCCCGGCTTGAACGCCAGACCCCACAGTCCGAAGACTTTTCCGTCCAGGCGATCTCCAAAATGGGTGCGAATTTTGTCCACCAGCACCATTTTCTGAAGCGCGTTCCGCTGATGCACCGCCTGCAGCAACTGCGGCTGCAACTGCTGCTGCTGTGCCATATGAATCAGCGCCTGCACGTCTTTGGGAAAGCACGAACCGCCATAACCACAACCGGGGTAGATAAACGAATAGCCGATGCGGTTATCGGAACCGATCCCGCGTCGCACCATTTCGACATCGACCCCCATGCTGTCGCAGAGCCCGGCAATTTCATTCATGAAGGAAATCTTGGTCGCCAGCATGGCATTGGCAGCATATTTGGTCATCTCCGCATCGCGGATCCCCATCTCCAGAATGCGGTCATGACTGCGACAGAAATCGGCGTAAAGACGCCGCATGATCTCGGTTGCGCGGTTACTGGCGGAACCAATAATGATCCGGTCTGGCTTCATGAAATCGTCAACCGCGGCGCCCTCCTTGAGGAACTCGGGGTTACTGACCACGTCGAAATCGAGGTCGACACCGCGCTGATCAAGTTCCTGCTGAATCGCGCCGCGCACCTGATCTGCCGTCCCGACCGGAACGGTTGACTTGTCAACAATCACCGCATAACCGGCCAGGTGACGGCCGATCTCGGCGGCAACCCTGAGCACAAAAGACAAATCGGCTGCGCCTGCCGCCCCTGGCGGGGTGCCGACAGCGATAAAGTAAACCTCTGCATCGGCCATCGCCTCAGGCAGGGAGGTGGTGAACTTCAGGCGTCCGTTTGCATGATTACTGATCACCAGCGCATCCAGTCCCGGTTCATAAATTGGAATTTTTCCGGCACAGAGGCTGGCAATCTTTTGCTTGTCAGAGTCAACACAATAGACCGTGTTGCCCATCTCGGCAAAACAGGTGCCCGTCACCAGCCCTACATAGCCGGTGCCGACAATGGCGACTTTCATCGAAAATATCCCTTCATTTCACACAGTTTCCTCGCATGGGAACACAGGGTGATTGGTTCACGACCGCACAACATTGGCCGGATGCTGAATGATTTTGGCCTGATGTTTATGCTCAACCGGCTGATATTCAGGAACAATCTCTTGCAGACCGGAGCGAATAGCCGACACATCGAGCATCTTGGCCGCGTCAAACAATCGGTCAAGTTTTTCAATCAACACCTCTCTGTCTGGTGACATCGAACGTGCAACGCAGATTTTCTGATGATGAGTCGGCACAACCCCCTCGTCATCCAGCAGCAATTCTTCATACAATTTTTCACCCGGTCGTAACCCGGTGTACACAATCGCAATGTCCTCATAGGGCAACAAGCCGGAAAGACGAATCAACTCCTCCGCCAGCGCAACAATTTTTACCGGAGCGCCCATGTCGAAGAGATAGATTTCTCCGCCCCGCCCCATACTGCCCGCCTGCAAGACCAACTGTGCGGCCTCCGGGATGGTCATGAAAAACCGGGTGACATCAGGGTGTGTTACCGTCACCGGCCCCCCGTTTTTGATCTGTTCCTTAAAAGTCGGAATAACACTCCCGTTGCTCCCCAAAACATTGCCGAAACGGGTCGTGACAAAGCGTGTCTTGCTGGCCGGAGCCAACGCCTGCACATAGATTTCAGCTGCACGCTTGCTGGCCCCCATGACATTGGTCGGGCGCACCGCTTTGTCGGTAGAAATCATGACAAAGGTTTCCACACCAAGCTTGTCAGCCGCATCGGCAAGGGTGCACGTACCACGAATATTATTGTTGATCGCTTCGGCCGGGTTGCTCTCCATCATCGGCACATGTTTGTAGGCGGCGGCGTGAAAAACCACCTGGGGAGCTTGTTGATCAAAGATCACATTCACCCGCGCCGGGTTGCGAATATCGCCAATAACCGGCACAATGCGAATATCTGGACAAATTATGGATAACTCCTGTTCAATCAGGAACAATGGGGTCTCGGCACTATCGAACAAAACCAGCTTCTCCGGTCTGAAGCGGACGATCTGACGGCAAAGTTCACTGCCAATGCTACCCCCCGCACCGGTCACCAGAACCCGTTTACCTTGCAGATAGTTGCAAATCTGTGCCTGATCCAGATTGATCGGCTGGCGCCCGAGCAAATCCTCAAGATCAACATTACGAATTTCCTGAATCGACACCCGACCGTCAATCAGATCACCGACCCCGGGCAATATTTTGAACTTGACCCTGGCCTGACGACATTTATCAACAATCGTCCGCACCTGCGTCCCGCTGGCTGACGGAATGGCGATAATAATTTCCTCAACATTGTGAATGGCCACCACCCCCTCGATATCCGCCTGCCGACCAAGAACCTGCAACCCCTGAAATACGCCGTGACGTTTTAACGGATCGTCATCAACGAAGCCGACGATCGTCATATTCAACCTGGGGTTCGAGCGCACTTCACGGACAATCATCTGACCAGCTTCCCCGGCGCCGACCACCAGTACGCGTCTTTTCTGCTGATCACCATTGTGGCCGTTCATCCTGGGCAGAAAACTCTCGCGAAAAGCGCGGGTCGCGAAGCGTACTCCCCCCATCAGCAAAAAACAGAACACCCCGTCAAGGATCAGGACCGAACGCGGGACCTGTCCCAGACGATGCACAATGACGACGTAGCTGATAAACAACAACGAGGCGAGCAGATTCCCGGCGAGGATTTGCATAAGATCAGGCATCGACACGTATCGCCACCACCCCTTGAACAAACCGATTTTCCAGAATACCAGCAACTTTATGGCCAGCAAAGGAGGCACCAGGAGAAGAATCTGCGTCCGGTATGTCGGCGGAAGGGACAGATCAAAGCGCACCAGAAACGCCAGCAAAAAAGCACTGACAATGATGAGTGATTTGACTAAAACAATCAATTGAACGCGGTATTTATAAAAAAAATTCATAGCATAACCCCCGAACCAAGTGTCCACGTTTCCTGCCCTGCACGTATCAAGCTGATGTCAGACAAGCGTCGCCGCAGCCATTACCTTCTCAACCGCCGCACACGCTGCTGCCATCTCTGTTTTGCCCAACGTTGGATGCACTAAAAACAACAGGCTGGTTTCCCCGAGGGATTTGGCATTTTGCAATCGCTCAGCGGGACCCAGACGGGCTTCAATGAAGGCCTTTTCAAGATAAATCTCCGGACAGATACCACTGTAACAGGGGATCCCCTCAGCAACAATCGCATTCATGATCCGGTCACGATTCCAGTCTTTCTTGAGTCGTTCGGGTTGAACAAAAACATAATATTTATAGTAGGCGTGATCAAATTCTACCGGAACATCAAGCAGACGCAACGCCTCCAGCTCTTTGAATGCTGCCGTCAAAATCGCCGCATTCGCCTGGCGGGTCGCCTTCCACTCCGGCAACCGCCGAAGCTGAATCCGACCGATTGCCGCCTGCATCTCGGTCATCCGCCAGTTGGTTCCGAAAGATTCGTGCAGCCAGCGGAATCCGGGCGGATGTTCTCGTTTGTAGACCGCGTCATAGCTTTTGCCATGATCCTTGTACGCCCAGGCTTTTTCCCACACCGCCTGATCGTTGGTGGTCAGCATCCCCCCCTCGCCACCGGTGGTGATGATCTTGTCCTGACAAAAAGAGAACGCCGCCGCGTCCCCAAGCGACCCGACCGGACGCCCCTTGTAAGTCGCACCGTGCGCCTGGGCGCAATCCTCGATGACTTTCAGCTTATACTCCCGCGCCAGCTCCATGATCGGGTCCATATCACAGGGATACCCGACCAGATGCACGGCGATGATCGCCCTGGTCTTTGGCGTAATGACGGCGCGGATGGTTTCGGCAGTAATATTCAGACTCTCGGAGCTCACATCTGCCAGCACCGGGATCGCGCCACGCATGACGATGGCACTGGCCGAAGCAATAAACGTGTAACTGGTCGTGATCACCTCGTCCCCCGGCTTGATACCGAGCGCCATCAGGGCAAGCTCCAAAGCCACGGTACCGTTCGCCAGCGCGATAGCGTATCGGGTGCTACAATAGTCCGCAAATTCTTTCTCGAACTCGCGCCCTTCGGTGCCGGTCCAGTAGTTGACCTTGTTGGACAACAAGACGTTCTTGACGGCATCCGCTTCTTCTTCGGTGAAGGAGGGCCAAGGTGCAAAAGGTGTATTCAACATAAAACCAGGATCCTTTGAGACAAGCAATATTACGCCCGTTCGTCACACTCACTCAAGCCATAAATACGCCAAGAAGAGCAAATGGTTTTGACCCTCTTTGCGGCTTTGCGTGAGAACGCCTTTGTCTTTTTCATTCCCTTGTGAACCGCCAAGACGCCAAGCAATCACAGCTGTGTCAAAACCTGAAACCCTGCCTCACGCAAAGACGCGAAGGCGCCAAGAAGGCCGGTTGCTTCTCAAAACAAACCAAAGAAAGGTCTTTCTGTTTCACCCTTTGCGTCTTTGCGGCTTTGCGTGAGACACCT
>JARGFI010000004.1 GCA_029210745.1 Desulfuromonadales bacterium | reverse complement strand
AAGGTGACGATATCGCAAATGGTGCCAAATAATCAGGAAAGGTAAGTCCGAATAATGTGGGAATCAACAGTCGTTCGCCACCGCGACAGTTTCTGCTATACTTCCCCCTGTCTCAAAAAGAAAGAGGGCCAATGCTGAAAAAATCGTTACAACTCTGCGCAGAGATCGAAAGCATGATCGGTCAGATTTATCGCAACTTTGAGCAATCGTCCGCATCGACGCCAAAGATGAAAGCCTTCTGGGCACAGATGGCGCTTGATGAAACCGACCATGAGCGCCAAATCCGCTTTGTTCTGCGGCTGCCAACCAAGGAAATTTGCCTTAATAAGGAGGGGGAAGAAGATCGGCGGGTTGCGACGCTGCATGGTCAAGTCCGCGCGGCCCTGACCCGTGTTGAGCAAGAAATGTTGACCGCCAATAAAATGCTCGACCTGGCCGAGCAGCTGGAATCACACTTTATGACCGTTCATGCGGCCAACGCTGTCGCCAGTCAGCACAAATCATTAAAGAATATGCTGACCGCACTGGGCAAACATGACCAGGAACATATCGCGCAGCTGACCGAATTTATTAAAGATTTTCGCAGCACACAGCCTTCCTGAAAAAACCGTGTGCGTACCAGGCGAACATCATAAATACATTCGACAACGTCAGTAACGCAACGGTCTGCAACACCACGGGAATTTTGAGGCCGACGAATGGCATCACACGCCTATCCTTTCCGAAACACAACGCTTGACATGGGTCAGTGTGCCACTTTGAGCGTGGTAACTCCAGCCACGATAAGTGCCACACCTATATATCTGGTCATTGAGGCTGGATCGCCATAACAGAGAACCCCGACAAAAAAAGTTCCAGCAGCGCCGATGCCTGTCCAGACGGCGTAGGCCGTACCGATGGGAATTTGTCGCTGAGCCAGCCAAAGAAGAAATCCACTGACTGCCATGAAAACAACCGCGACCCCAATCCCCGACCACCGGGTTTCAGGTGCTTGTGCCATCTTCAGGCCAACCGGCCAACCGATCTCGGAGAGGCCAGCAAAAATCAGACAAACCCATGCCATAGTGATCTCCGTAAATGGGTACTAACCGCCGGTAAGACGCCTGATGGCACGACCCTTTCAAGCATCCAGACTGTGCAATTCTTTTTTTGCAGATCCAGAATTAATATGGGATTTTATCGCGGAGCCTGGTGTACTCTGGACAAGAATAGCGGGAATTACAGCTAACGACAATAAAATTATTATAAATTATTATCGTTGCGCACTTAGGCGTTAGTGGTGTCCGGTTGGTTTTGATAGTCAGGGGCTCACACCCCGTGGTGTGCAGTTCTATAATATGCCGTGACCAGCTCTCTCCCCATACTTTCCTCGGTAATACGGTAATGTAGTAATGTGGGTTGTAATCCTTCGCCTATTCTGTATAATTAGACACTGTTTTGCGGAGCATAAATGAGAGTCATTAACCGATTAGTTGTTTTTTGTTCGAAAGGAGCGGAGAGATGCAATTGAAAAAATCAGTGATTCGTTTATTGGTATTGGCCGCTTGTGTAGCGTTGGCCTCGGGTTGCGCCATGCAGGCGACAAACGGTGGCGAAGAGACGGCTGCAAAGGCCGACAGCACGCAAGCAGCGACACCTGAAAGTGCCGCCAGCACCGGCTCTTCAGCCGCGAGTAGCGGGGCGCAAGGTGGCGTTGCCGGATCCACCGGCTTTACGGAGCAGGCGGTGGGTGATTCCGGTACTGCGCGCGGGTCAATGACTGAAAGCAGTGCGATGACTGACAATGGAGCAAGTGCCTCGGCTGGTGCTGAGGGCGCCCAGATCAGTAGTCTGATGCGGATTCACTTCGATTTTGACCGTTACGAACTGTCGGAAGAAGCCCGGATGACCCTGGCCGGTAACGCGGCGTATCTGAAGGCCAACCCGAATACACAAATTCGCATCGAAGGTCACTGTGACGAGCGCGGTTCCGATGAGTACAATCTGGCTCTCGGCGAGCGGCGTGCAATGGCTGCCAAACGCTATCTGCAATCGCTCGGAGTTGACACCTCGCGCCTGACAATGATTTCCTACGGCGAGGAACGACCGCTTGATTCGAGCAGCAACGAAGCGGCCTGGACCAAGAACCGGCGGGCGGAATTCATCAGTCGCTAACAATGAGACCCCTCTGAGGCCGCTTACGCGGCCTCAGTCATTTGGAGCTCAAGATGATGAAACAGGGTATCTGGGTCGCGGCACTTGTTGTTCTGCTGACATTGAGTGGCTGTCTCGCTACGAGCCAGCAGCTGACGATGGAACGCAACCTGAGTGAAATGAAACGTCGCCTTGCCGAAACGGAACGGGGGCTGGCTGCGCTGCGCCTGGAGCGCAGCACAGAGACTCAGGAACGCCTCAATGAGCTGCACCGTCGTACCGCTGATCAGCAGGCGCACCTCGATGCTTTCCGCGTCGAGTTTCAGTCATTCTACGGGCGGCTGGAAGATTTTTCACGGACCAACAGCCAGCTGGCCGCCGACCTGGGGTTGACTCAGGATGAGTTGAGCATCAAACTGACCGCGCTCGAAAATCGACTGGCGGCACTTGAAAGTGCCAAACCCGACCAGCCTCCCGTAAGTACGGCGACTCTCCTCCCCCCCAAAAAGGTCACGATCACTGCCGACACCGACCCCGAAGCCTTCTACCAGGCGGCGCTCAAATTACTGCGTGAGCAGGGCGAATATGCTACCGCGCGTGAGCGGCTGGGTGTTTTTGTCGAGCACTTTACCAATCACCCGCTGCGCGGCAATGCCAGCTACTGGATCGGTGAAGCCTATTTCGCCGAGAAGAAGTTCGACCAGGCCATTCTTCAATTTCAACAAGTGATCGACAATTACCCCGGCCACGCGAAAGTACCTGCGGCGCTGTTGATGCAGGGAACCGCGTTCCACCTGTTGGGTGATACCACAAGCGGCAAAGTGATTTTGCGGCAGCTGCTGAGCAAGCATCCTGGAGTGGCAGAAGCGCGCAAGGCTGAAGCCCGCCTCGAAGAGTGGGGGGCGAAGAAATAGGGACAGCGAAGTTTTCGAGAAAGCAGGGGACGGCAAGCAGTTGCCGTCCCCTTTTTCATGGGTCGGCTTTCAACCGGCGGAAGGCGGCAAGGACATCGTTCTGGCTGAGGATGCCGAGAAGCCGGTCCGGCTCATCTTTGCTGACAACCGGAAAATAGCTGATATTACGGTTCAGTTGCAGCACCTTCAACGCTTCGCGCAACGATTGTTCGGGGTTGATCGCATGAGGGTTGGCGGCGGTAAGATCCCCTGCAACGACCAACGGCGCGAGGGTCGGTTCAAAGAGCAGGTCGCGAATTTCGGTGTAGTTGATCATACCGAGAAAACGCTGTTCGGCATCAACCACCGGAAAACGGTCATAGCGGCTGTGGGAAATAAATTTGAGCAGATCGTAGTACGGGGTGTCATTGCGCACGGTTTCAACATTCTGGCGCATAATGTGGCGGACGTGGATATCACCGGGATCGCTGAAACTGTGTCCCGGCAGACCCAATGCGGCGCGGAAGTGATGGGCAACATTGTGCAACCCTTCCATCGTGCCCAGCGGAGCCCGTTTTTGCAGCAGGGAGAGGAGCGGAACCTCACCGGCCTGAACCAGGCCATGACGCACCGCCAGTGGGCCGATCAATTCAAAAATCACCACCGAGCCAAGGATGATGGTTTCCAGCAGATGCCCGCCTTCCGGCCAAGAGCGTGACAACTGTCCGGCCAATCCGATGGCAACCCCCGCCTGCGCCAGCAGGGTCAGTCCCGCGTAAGACCGCTCGCGCTTCCCGAAACGCCCGAACAAAGCTCCGTAGCGACTGCCGAGCCATTTGCCAATGGTCCGCGCGACGACATACGCGATTCCGAGCACCCCGATCTGACCGAGAGTCTCAATGTGCAATGTCGCTCCGGCAAAGACGAAAAAAGCGACATAGAGGGGGTAGTCGATCTGGCGCAAACTATCCTGCAACCGATGCCACCGCGGAGAGCTGTTGGCAAGGATCAGGCCGAGGACAAGGCTGGCCATCAGGTAGTCGATTGACAAATAACGGCAGACGGCGGTGCAGGCAGTCACACCGCCGATCAGCAGAACCTTCTGTTCGCTCGGCAGCTCCAGTCGTTGCGCCCAGGCGGAGATGAAAAAACCGAAAAGCGCGCCGACCGCCAGTGGCCCACACATTTGCAGCAGCAGGACCCCGCCCCCCTCATCTGAACGCAGCAAAAAGTGAGCGACAGCAGAAAAACCAAGGATCGAGACCAGATTGTTCAAACCAACCAGGGTCAAAACAGTACTGGTGACCGGCCCTTCGGCCTCATACTCGCGAATGACCATGAGGGTCGCTGCGGGCGCGGTGGCGGTGGCGATCACCCCAAGAAAAATGGCAAAAAAGAGCGACGTCTCCCACAGGGGCAGACCGGCAACCGTATGCTGCAGATAAAACTGATTGAGCAGACCGGTCGCCAGCGCGACCGAAAAGAAGGTGACAAGAATCTCGGTGGCGGAAAAAATCAACAGGCGACGTCCCCAGCGGCGCAGATTTTCAAGTTCGAACGACCCGCCAATATTCATCAGAATCAAGGCCAGCGCAACATCGGCGATAATCCGCATCTCTTCCAGCGCGGCCCCGGACAAGAGCGACGGAATCCCCAGCAGCCCGGACATCGACGGGCCAACCAGCAGGCCAACCAGCAGATACCCGGTTACGCGCGGCACGTAGCACATTGAAGCAAGTCGACCGCCGATCAACGCGCCGAGAAAAACCGTTGCCAGCCCGGTGAGAAGTTGCAACATCATCTTCGATCTACCTCATGAGTACGGAATTTCACATCGTCCGCCGGGTCAGGCGTGAGAGCAAACCATTTTTGCGTCGCCATCAAGTTTAGCTGATAAAATCATTCCTCACCACCATTAATATCATTCCCCTCCTGGCAAAAATGGCTGATTAATTGGCGCCGCCGGGGCGCAGATATGCTTTGATCGACAGTGATTACGATTGAGTTTGCACACCCGGCTATTCTATACTGTATCTTTTAACTGTAGCGAGAGAGAGAAATGAAACCACTGTTGATTACCATGGGCGATCCGACCGGGATCGGTCCCGAAATTATTATTCAGGCTCTCCTTGCGGGAGAGTTGAGCTCGACACGACCGGTAATTGTGGCGGGGGATGTCGCCGTGCTCGCTCAAGCCGCCAGGGTGTTTCATGTCGCGGCCCGGACTGAGGCTGTACCGGGGGCACCGCTACTTAGCCATCGTTTGCACCTGGCCGGTCGGGAACTGGCGGTAAAAAATCTGTCGCAATTACCGGTGGAAACCCTGCTCCCCGGTCGACCGGACCTCGCCTGTGGCCGGGCGATGCTCGACTATATCGAGTGGGGCTGTCAAGCCTGCCGCAGCGGTCAGGCCGCCGGGCTGGTGACCGCCCCGATCAACAAGGCGGCGATCCACAGCGCCGGGTGTAATTTCCCTGGCCACACCGAGCTGCTGGCGGAACGTTGCCAGGTGGAGAAGGTGGTCATGATGTTGGCCGGAGCGCGGTTGCGCGTCTGCCTGGTAACCACTCATCTGCCCCTTTCCGCGGTTCCCGCAACCTTGAGTCGCGCGGAGATCGAGGCAACCATCCGCATCACCGATCAGGCGTTGCGCGACCACTGCGGGGTGCGCACCCCGCAGCTGGCAGTCCTGGCGCTCAACCCCCATGCCGGGGAGAGCGGGCTGTTTGGCGACGAGGAAGAACGTCTGATCGTTCCGGCGATTGCCGCCGCCCGCGCCGCCGGAATCGACGCCAGCGGGCCACACAGCGCCGATACTCTCTTCCATTTTGCAGCACGTGGTGCTTACGACGCGGTCATCTGTATGTATCACGATCAGGGGTTAATCCCCCTCAAACTGCTGCATTTTGAAGATGGCGTGAATGTCACCTTAGGATTACCGATCATCCGCACCTCGGTCGATCACGGAACCGCCTACGATCTGGTCGGCACCGGCACGGCAAGCTCCGCGAGTCTGGTGGCAGCGTTGCGGATGGCGGAAGAAATGGCACAAAAAAGCGCTCATCTTGCAGCTGAAAGTTAACCTCATGGCCACCAAAATCATCATCAAAAATGCCTGTGAACATAACCTCAAGGGGATTGATGTCGAAATTCCTCGCGACCAGCTGGTGGTCATCACCGGCGTTTCCGGCTCAGGCAAAAGCTCGCTGGCCTTCGATACGATCTACGCCGAAGGGCAGCGGCGCTATGTTGAAAGTCTTTCCGCCTACGCCCGCCAGTTTCTGGAGCAGATGGAAAAACCGGATGTCGAGAGCATCGAGGGACTTTCCCCGGCGATTTCGATTGAGCAAAAAACCACCTCGAAGAACCCCCGTTCCACGGTCGGTACGGTCACCGAAATCTATGACTATCTGCGCCTGCTCTTCGCTCGCGTCGGTCGCGTCCACTGCCCTGGCTGCGGGCGTGAAATTGCTTCGCAAACGATTCAGCAGATGGTCGACCAGGTACTGACATTGCCAGTACAGACGAGATTGTTGATCCTGGCGCCGATTGTGCGGGGGCGCAAGGGTGAGCATCGTAAAGAGCTTAAACAGCTGCAAAAGAGCGGTTTTGTCCGGGTCCGGATCGATGGCACAATGTACGAGTTGAGTGCTGCGCCGGAACTCGACAAGAACAAAAAACACGAGATCGAGGTTGTCGTCGACCGACTGGTGATTAAAACCGAGATCGCCGGTCGCCTTGCCGATTCCCTCGAAACCGCCCTGCGCCTCGCCGATGGCGTGGTGCGGGTGGAAGTGATCGACGGCGAAAGCATGCTTTTTTCCGAGCATCACGCGTGCGTCGCCTGTGGAATCTCCTTTGCTGAAGTCACTCCGCGCATGTTTTCTTTCAATAGTCCTTACGGAGCATGTCCGGACTGTTCCGGGATCGGCACCCGCCAATACTTCGACCCCGACCAGGTGGTGCCAAATCCGGAATTATCGCTGCGCGAAGGGGCGATTGTGCCGTGGGAGAGCCGCAGCGGGGTTTACTATCAGCAGATTCTTGAAGCCCTGGCCGAGCATTATCACTTCAAAATCACCACCCCGTTCAGCCAATTACCGGAGCAGGTGCGCACGGTGTTATTACACGGTTCAAACCCCGAAAAGGTCAAATTCTTCTTCGATCAAGGGGAGCGGCGTCACTTTTACCACAAAGTGTTCGAGGGGGTGATCCCGAATCTCGAACGGCGCTACCGGGAAACCGATTCGGACGCGGTGCGTGAAAACCTCGAACGGTTTATGAACATTATGCCCTGCCCGACCTGTAACGGTGCGCGGTTGCGTTCCGAATCGCTGTATGTAAAGATCGGCGGACAGACAATCTGTGACCTCACCGCCCTGTCAATTGTCGAAGCGGAAAACTTTTTTCGCGACCTTGAACTACCCCCGAAGGAGGCTGAAATTGCCCGCCGGGTGCTCAAGGAGATCCTGCAGCGACTCTCCTTTTTGACCCATGTGGGGCTCGACTATCTGACCCTCAACCGCACCAGCGGGACGTTGTCGGGGGGGGAAGGACAACGTATCCGGCTGGCGACCCAGGTCGGCTCATCGCTGGTCGGGGTCCTGTATATTCTCGATGAACCGTCGATCGGTCTCCACCAGCGTGACAATCGGCGCCTGCTCGACACGCTCAAGCGGTTGCGCGATCTCGGCAACACCGTGCTGGTGGTCGAACACGACGAAGAAACGATTCTCGAAGCCGATTACGTCATCGATATGGGTCCGGCAGCGGGGGTCAACGGGGGGGAGGTTGTTGCCGCCGGTACGCCGCAGGACATTCTTGCCAACCCGGCATCGCTGACCGGACGCTACCTTTCCGGCGAGCTGGAGATTGCCACCCCGGCACAACGGCGACGCAGCGATCAGTTCCTGCGTATTCGCGGAGCCAATGACAACAACCTGCAAAATATTGATGTTGATATTCCGCTCGGGGTTTTCACCTGTGTCACCGGCGTCTCCGGGTCGGGAAAATCAACCCTGGTTATCGACACCCTCTACAAAACGCTGTCGCAACGCCTTTACCGTTCAAAAGAAAAAGCCGGGAAGGTGCGTGAGATCCTCGGGCTGGAACTGCTCGATAAGGTGATCGATATCGATCAATCGCCGATCGGACGCACCCCGCGTTCCAACCCGGCGACCTATACCGGCATCTTTACCGATATTCGCGACCTCTTCGCGCAACTCCCCGACGCCAAAATCCGTGGCTACAAGCCGGGGCGTTTTTCTTTCAATGTCAAAGGAGGGCGCTGCGAGGCGTGTCAGGGAGACGGCATCCTCCGCATCGAAATGCATTTTCTGCCCGATGTCTTTGTGACCTGTGAAGTGTGCAAGGGCGCACGCTACAACCGTGAAACGCTGGAGGTGCACTACAAGGGGAAGTCGATTGCCGATGTGCTCGACATGACTGCCAACCAGGGCGCGCGTTTTTTCGAAAATGTTCCCCGGATCAAAAATAAACTCGAAACGTTGCGCGAGGTCGGACTTGGTTATATCAAGCTCGGCCAGAGCGCCACCACCCTCTCCGGCGGCGAGGCGCAACGGGTTAAACTGTCGCGGGAACTCGGCAAACGCGCCACCGGCCGCACCATCTATATCCTTGACGAGCCGACCACCGGGCTGCACTTTGCCGACATCCAGAAGTTGCTCGATGTCCTGCAACGGCTGGTCGACACCGGCAACACCGTGGTCGTTATCGAACATAATCTTGATGTCATCAAAACTGCCGATCACCTGATCGACCTCGGTCCCGAAGGGGGGAGTCGCGGCGGGCTGATCGTGGCCGCCGGGACGCCGGAAGAGGTCGCGAAAGTGTCGTGTTCACACACCGGCAACTACCTGCGCTCCTATCTCGATATCTGAAAATTGTCCGTGTAAAAATTTCCGGCGGAGAGCATTTAATCTTTGACAAATATTTATCCCCCTTCTATATTGACTGACTGGTCAGTCAATACGGGAGGTCGGGGTGGAGCCAAGGAAAAAAGAAAAACGCACTGCGCTGTTGCAGGCCGCGCTGAAACTGTTTACCGAGCATGGATTTCATGGTGCCTCGACCGCCCAGATCGCGAAGCACGCCGGGGTCGCGAGCGGCACGCTTTTTTTTCATTTCAACAGCAAGGAAGAGTTGATTCACACCCTGTTCCGGGAAGTGCAGGCGAAGATTCTCTCCCGCATCAATGAGTCCCTGACCGATGAGAAGCCGGTTCGGGAACGTTTTTTAGCGACATTTACAGAGCTGTTGCACTATTTCCTCGAAAATCCGGACGAATTCAAATTTCTGGAACAGTATCACTTTTCTCCCTTCGACAAACACAGCAACTATTCCCGCAGTGAGGATAATCCCCTCCGCAAGCTGCTGTCGCACGCCCGGCAACAACAGCTGATCAAGGATGCGCCGATGTTGTTTCTGGAGGCCATTGCCTTTGGTCCACTGGTGGCACTGGCCAAGGAGCATGCCAATTACGGGACACCGGTTGACGCGGAGACGGTTCGCTTGACGATTGAAGCCTGCTGGGACGGCTTGAAAATATCATAACGAAAAACTTAACCCCTAAGAGGCAAATGATGAACAGAAAGCACATAAGGTTATTAGCGGTGGCTGCAGTCACCTTGAGTTTAACGGTTTCCGGATGCGAAAAAAAATCGGTCGCCGCCCCCCCGGCGCAACGCCCGGCTCCTGAAGTAAGCGTCATCACGGTGCAACCGGAACAGGTGACCTTGACTACGGAGTTAGCGGGTCGCACGTCCCCCTATCGGGTCGCTGAAGTGCGTCCCCAGGTCGGGGGGATCATCCAGCAACGCCTCTTCACCGAGGGGAGTGATGTCGAGGTGGGTGCCGTTCTCTATCAGATTGACCCGGCGACCTTTGAGGCTGCTTATGCCAATGCCAAAGCGGCACTGGTCAGGGCCGAGGCCAATCTTTACCCGGCCAGACTCAAGGAAGAGCGCTTTCGCAAGCTGGTCAAGATCAATGCCGTCAGTCAACAGGATTACGATGATGCTGCGGCCGCGATCAAACAGGCCGAGGCGGAAGTTGAGGCGGCCAGGGCAGCCCTCCAGACGGCCCGCATCAATCTCAACTATACGCGCATGACGGCCCCTGTTTCCGGACGTATCGGCCGCTCGGCGGTGACCACCGGGGCGCTGGTGACGGCGGGGCAGGGGGCTCCGCTGGCCACCATCCAGCAGCTCGATCCGATCTACGTCGATGTCACCCAGTCAATCCCGGACCTGCTGCGCCTGAAACAAAATATTGCCGACGGATTGGTGAAAAAGCCGGGGGCGGAGCCACTGGTCAGGCTGTTTCTTGAGGATGGCCGCGCCTATCCGTTGCCGGGGCAGCTGAAATTTTCCGACGTTACGGTAAATCAGAGTACCGGTTCGGTGACCTTGCGGTCGATCTTTCCGAATCCCGAGCAGCTGCTGCTGCCGGGGATGTTCGTCCGCGCCGTCATTGAAGAAGGGATTTATGAGCAGGCGATTCTGGTGCCGCAGCGCGGAGTCACCCGCAACCCGTCTGGCGCTGCGACCGTCATGCTAGTCGATGCCAACGAGCAGATCGCCGTGCGGGTGATCAAACTGGGGCGGAATGTCGGCGAAAAATGGCTGGTGAAGGAAGGGCTCCAGGCGGGGGATCGCGTGGTTCTGGAAGGAACCCAGAAAGTGCGCCCTGGAGTGCAGGTCAACGCTGTGCCGTTCGTCGCCACAGCCGCCGCTTCGCAAACGAAATCTCCAACTTCTCCTCGATAAAGGAACCTCTTCATGCCCCGCTTTTTTATCAATCGCCCGATCTTCGCCTGGGTACTCGCCATCATCGTCATGCTCGCCGGTCTGCTGGCCATCAAGACCCTGCCGGTCTCCCAGTACCCGCCGATTGCGCCACCGCAGATTACGATCAACGCCATCTATCCGGGGGCCTCAGCGCAGACCGTCCAGGATACCGTGACCCAGATCATCGAACAGAAGATGAACGGGATCGACGACCTGATCTACATGTCTTCCGCCAGCGACTCGGCCGGTGCGGTCGCGATCAACCTCACCTTCAAGGCCGGCACCGACCCGAACACAGCTCAGGTGCAGGTGCAGAACAAGCTGCAACTGGCGACCCCCCTGCTCCCTGAAACGGTGCAACGCCAAGGGATCTCGGTGGTCAAATCGACAAGAAATTTCCTGATGATCGTTGCCCTGGTTTCAGCGGACGGCGCGCTGAACCGTCACCAGCTGACCGACTATGTGGTGTCCAATGTTCAGGACATTGTCAGTCGTGTGGCCGGGGTCGGCGAAGTCACGGTCTTCGGCTCGCAAAACGCCATGCGCATCTGGCTGAACCCGGATAAACTGCGCAGCTTCAAGTTGACCCCCAACGACGTCATTGCTGCCCTGCGAGCACAGAATGCCCAGGTGTCGGCCGGCCAGTTCGGCGCTGCCCCGGCGGTTGCGGGGCAACAACTCAACGCGACCATCACCGCCCGCACCCTGCTGCAAACCACAGCGCAGTTTGAACAGATCGTCCTGCGTACCGCAAGCGATGGCTCAACGGTGCGTTTGAGCGATGTCGCAAAATGCAAGATCGGCACTGAAAATTACGGCATGGAGGGACGGTACAAAGGGAAACCGGCGGGGGGGATGGCGATCCGCATGGCGGCCGGAGCCAATGCCCTCGACACGGCCAATCGCATCAAGGCGAAGATGACCGAACTGGAAAAGTTTTTTCCGGCCGGGGTCAAGGCCGTCTACCCTTACGACACGTCGCCGTTTGTCAAGATATCGATTGAAGAGGTGGCGCAAACACTCCTTGAAGCGATCGTCCTGGTCTTCGTCGTGATGTTTCTCTTCCTGCAGAATTTTCGTGCCACCCTGATTCCGACCATCGCTGTCCCGGTTGTCCTGCTTGGCACCTTCGGTATCCTCGCGGCAAGCGGCTTCTCGATTAATACGCTGACCATGTTCGCCATGGTTCTGGCCATCGGCCTGCTGGTCGACGACGCCATCGTCGTGGTCGAGAACGTCGAGCGGATCATGACTGATGAAGGGTTGCCACCAAAGGAAGCAACGATCAAATCGATGGGGCAGATCACCGGCGCTCTGTGGGGGATCGCTCTGGTCCTTTCGGCCGTCTTCGTCCCGATGGCCTTTTTCGGCGGCTCCACCGGGGTTATTTATCGACAGTTCTCGATCACCATTGTCTCCGCCATGATCCTCTCGGTGCTGGTCGCCATGATCCTCACCCCCGCGCTGTGTGCCACGCTGCTCAAGCCGGTGACAAAAGGGCACACCGCCGCAGAGAGTGGCTGGTTCAAAGGTTTTTTCCGCTGGTTCAACAAGTGGTTCAACCGGGGGACAGAGGCCTATCAGTCAACGGTAGCGCGGATGCTTGGCACGACCGGTCGCTGGATGATCCTTTACACCGGGATCGTCGCCGTTATGGCGGTTCTTTTCCTGCGCCTGCCGACCGCCTTTCTGCCCGATGAGGACCAGGGCATTCTCATCTGTCAGGTGCAACTGCCCGCCGGGGCAACTCAGGAACGTACGCTGGAGGTCATCAAGCAGCTCGAACACCACTTCCTTGACAACGAGAAGGAAACGGTCGATGCGTTGATTACGGTCACTGGCTTCAGCTTCGCCGGGCGTGGCCAAAACATGGGACTGGCCTTTGTCCGCCTTAAAGACTGGGAACTGCGCCAGCGTCCGGAGCTGAAGGCCAAAGCAGTGGCCGGGCGGGCGATGCGCGCCTTTGGCGGATTCAAGGACGGCATGGCCTTCGCTTTTGTGCCACCGGCGGTGATTGAGCTCGGCCAGGCCAACGGCTTCGACCTGCAGTTGCAGGATCGCGGCGGCCTTGGTCATGACACACTGATGGCAGCGCGCAATCAACTGCTCGGCATGGCGGCGGCCAATCCCAAACTGGTCGCGGTACGTCCCAACGGTCAGAATGACGCTCCGCAATTTCGTCTCGACATTGACGATGTGCGCGCCGGCGCGCTGGGCATTCCGATTGCCGAGATCAACAGTCTTTTGGCCGCGGCCTGGAGTGGAGCCTATGTTAACGACTTTTTGCAGAATGGCCGGGTCAAACGTGTCTATATCCAGGGGGAGGCACCGTTTCGTATGCAGCCGGAGGACCTCGGTCGCTGGCATGTACGCAACAACCAGGGGGACATGGTTCCCTTCTCTGCTTTTACCTCCGCCCACTGGGAATACGGCTCGCCGCGTCTGGAGCGCTACAACGGCTTCCCGGCGGTGGAGATCCTCGGTCAGGCGGCACCGGGATTGAGTTCCGGCGTGGCCATGGAAGAGATCGAAAAAATGGTGGCGCAACTGCCGCCGGGGATCGGCTATGAATGGACCGGTCTTTCCTACGAAGAGCGTCAGGCCGGAGCCCAGGCTCCGGCGCTCTATGCCATCTCATTGCTGGTGGTTTTCCTGTGTCTGGCGGCCCTTTATGAAAGTTGGGCGGTCCCCTTCTCGGTCATGCTCGTCGTACCGCTGGGGATTGTCGGGGCGGTGCTGGCCGCGACCTCGCGCGGTTTCGCCAACGACGTGTATTTCCAGATCGCTATCCTCACCACCGTCGGGCTCGCGTCGAAAAATGCCATCCTGATCGTCGAGTTCGCCAAGGAGCAGATGGAGCTCGGCAAGGGGTTGATCGAGGCCACCCTGGAGGGAGCCCGGCTGCGACTGCGGCCGATCCTGATGACCTCCCTCGCCTTTTTCTTCGGGGTCCTGCCCCTTGCGCTCAATAGCGGAGCCGGGTCAGGAGCGCAGAACGCC
This sequence comes from Desulfuromonadales bacterium, assembly GCA_029210745.1. Lineage (GTDB taxonomy): Bacteria > Desulfobacterota > Desulfuromonadia > Desulfuromonadales > JAHYIW01 > JAHYIW01. The sequence continues at coordinate 75,162 of JARGFI010000004.1, read as the reverse complement.
ATGGGGACCGCAGTGAACGGCGGGATGCTCACCGCCACCGTTCTGGCAATTTTTCTGGTGCCGGTCTTTTTTGTGGTGATCCGCAGGATATTTCCTGCTAAACAGCTAGTTGACAGCAAAACGCTCCCGACCAACAGCCAACCCGAGGAGGTTGATTGATATGAAAAAACGACTTTTGGCAATTGCTGCTGCCGCGTTCCTCGGTCTGACCGGCTGCACAACCATGGCTCCTGAGTACGCCCGCCCCGCAACGCCCGTTCCGGCGCAATGGCCAACTATCCCGGCCAACCAGGGCGACACTGCTGAAGGATCTGCCCAGCTTGTGGCTGATCTTCACTGGCAGGATTTTTTTGCCGACCCGAAACTGCGGCAGTTGATTGCGCTGGGACTGGAAAACAACCGGGACCTGCGCGTCGCGGCACTCAACATTGAGCGCTCACGGGCGCAATACCAGATCCGCCGCGCCGCGCTCTTTCCCCGGCTCGCCGGGGTTGTTGCAGGCAGCGGGCAGGGGATACCGGCCGATCTTTCGAGCACAGGAAATGCCACCACAATTCACCAGTACAGCGTTGGTCTCGGGGTCAGCTCTTATGAGCTGGACCTGTTCGGGCGGATCCGCAGTCTCAAGGATCAGGCGCTGAAGCAGTACTTCGCCACCGAACAAGTGCGCCGCAGTGTACAGATCAGCCTGATTGGCGAACTGGCAAATAACTACCTGGCCTTGGCTGCCGACCGTGAACGGTTGGCCCTTGCGCAAAAAACCCTGGCTAATCAGCAGGAAGGTTACCGTTTAATCAACAGTCGCGTCGCGGCCGGCGTCTCTTCGGTCATTGATCTTAACCGCGCCCGTACCAGCGTTGAGGCCGCGCGAGTCGATATTGCCCGTTATACCAATCTGGTGGCACGGGACGAGAATACCCTGGCGGCGCTTCTTGGCACACCTGTCCCCGTTGACCTCCTCCCTGCCGCGCTGACCGATGGCTTCTACGCGGTGAATGAACTCTCCCCGCGCCTGACGTCAGCTGTTCTGCTCCGCCGTCCCGACATCCTCCAGGCCGAAAATCTGCTCAAAGCGGCCAATGCCAACATCGGTGCCGCGCGCGCGGCTTTCTTTCCACGCATCACGCTGGTTGGTTCGTTCGGTACCGGCAGCAACGAACTGGCGGGGCTCTTTCAGGCGGGTTCACGCGCCTGGAGTTTTGCCCCGCAAATTACCGTGCCGATTTTCACTGGCGGCAGCAATCAGGCCAATCTTGAGGTCGCGAAGATCGATCGTGAAATCGCCGTGGCCCGCTACGAACAAGCCATCCAGCAGGCTTTTCGCGAAGTTGCCGACGCTCTTGCCCAGAAGGGGACGATCGACGCGCAACTCGCGGCCCAACAAGCGCTCACCGATGCCACCGCAGAAAGTTTCCGGCTCTCGCAGGCCCGCTACGACAACGGAGCCGACAGCTACCTGGCGGTACTCGATTCCCAGCGTACCCTCTATGCTGCTCAACAGGGGATGATTACGACCCGCCAGACCCGCCTCAATAATCTGGCAACACTCTACAAAGTCCTTGGTGGAGGGTGGCAGGAACACCCCCAATGACAACGCTTGCATGACTGCTTTAGTGGTGCGATATTCCAGCAAATGTCGGGGCGCGCAGCCAGTTTGCCCCTTGCATCCTGGACAAAAACCCGTTAAGCTGGAAAATCTGAACAGCAGGCGGACAGGTGCAGAGCGTTAACACGCTGTTTGCTGTTGTTTGCCGAATAAAAACCCACCAGGGCCAATTGACAAAACTTCAGGAGAGTTCATGCGCGAAACAATAGCCACCACAGCCACCGCCGCTCCACAATTGACCGCCACAGAACTGGGACTCAACAGCGTCGGCACGATTTATCGAAACCTCAGCTACGCAGAACTGTTTTCCCATGAGCAGGCTAACAACGAAGGAAAAGTTGCCGCGAATGGCACCATGATGGTTGACACCGGTAAATTCACCGGGCGTTCTCCACAAGACAAGTACTTTGTTCAACAGTCTCCTTCACGGGAAAATATTGCCTGGGGGAGGGTTAACCGACCGGTTTCACCTGAAATTTTTGACGAGCTGTACAGCGACGTCATCAACCATCTCTCCGGCAAAAACATATATGTCCTCGACGGCTACAGCGGGGCCAACCATAACACCCGCAAATGCGTTCGGTTTATAACCGAATTCGCCTGGCAATCACACTTTGTCAAAAACATGTTTATCCGTCCGCAAACGACAGAACTTCCCGGGTTCTCCCCCGACTTTCGCGTCTACAATGCGGCTGGAATGACCAACAAGAATTGGGAGAAACATGGTCTGAATTCCGAGGTCTTCTGCGTTTTCAATGTTGAGAAGAATGTCGCTATCATCGGCGGCACGTGGTATGGCGGCGAAATGAAGAAGGGCATCTTTACCATGATGAACTACTGGCTGCCGCTGGAAAACATCCTCTCCATGCATTGCTCGGCGAACGTCTGCAAGAGCGGCGATGTCTGCCTGTTCTTTGGCCTCTCCGGCACCGGCAAAACCACCCTCTCGACTGACGCCAGGCGTAAACTGATTGGCGACGATGAGCATGGTTGGGATGATGACGGTATTTTCAACTTTGAAGGGGGCTGCTACGCCAAATGCATCGGCCTCGCCGAAGAGAGTGAACCGGAGATCTTCCACGCCATCCGGCGTGATGCCCTGCTGGAAAATGTCGTCTACGACGAAGACGGCGTGATCGACTTTGCCGACGGGTCAAAAACCGAGAATACCCGGGTGTCTTATCCGATTGAGCATATCGCCAACCATGAACCCCGTCTCAAGGCAGGACATCCAAAGAATATTATTTTTCTTACCTGTGACGCTTTTGGCGTGTTGCCTCCGGTCTCCAAGCTGAGCAGGGACCAGGCCATGTACTACTTTCTCTCCGGCTACACCGCCAAGGTTGCCGGCACGGAGCGCGGCGTTACTGAACCACAGGCAACCTTCTCCGCCTGTTTCGGTGAAGCTTTTCTCCCCCTGCACCCAACCGTTTACGCCGAGCTTCTCGGTGAAAAGATGGCCCGGCACAATGTCAACGCCTATCTGGTCAACACCGGCTGGACCGGTGGTGGCTACGGTGTCGGCCAACGGATGAGTATCGCCGCGACTCGCGCCTGCGTCAATGCGATCCTTGACGGAACCATCGAACAGACCGAGTTTGAGCAATCGCGCTGGTTTCGATTGAAGATGCCCAAGGAACTGCCGGATGTCGACAGCAAGGTACTCAACCCGCGTAATGCCTGGGCCAACAAGGATGCGTTCGATGCGACGGCAAGAAAATTGGCCGGAATGTTCATCGACAACTTCAAGAAGTACATCAAGGACGACAATACCTTCGACTTCACTCAGGCCGGGCCGCAAATTTAAACCGCAGCCGTTGCTTTGCGAAAAAGGGGCGACCAGCAGGTCGCCCCTTTTTCGCGAGCTTTCACTTTGCATTTTTTTGCGTATCGACTACACATAAGCGCCTTGCTTCAGTCCTGTGGAGGCGACATGGCGATTACCGAAGACGCCCTGTTTCGTAAACTCAAAAAACTCACCGGTCAGGCGATCGGAGATTTCGAACTGATCGCAGAGGGTGATCGCATTGCGGTCGCGGTGTCGGGGGGGAAGGATTCGTATACCTTGCTCCACCTGCTCGACGCACTCCGCCGCCGGGCTCCGATCACGTTTGAGCTGATTGCGGTAAATGTCGACGTTGGCTATCCGGGCTATCGCAAGGAGCGCCTGGAAGAACATCTGCAACAGTTCGCTTTCGCCTATCGGCTGGAAGAAACGAACGGGTACGAAATAATTGAGGCCAGGCGTCGCCCCGGCACCTCCTACTGTTCCTTCTGCGCCCGCCTGCGCCGTGGTGCTCTTTACACTCTGGCGACAAAGCTTGGCTGCAACAAGATCGCTCTCGGTCACCATCTGGATGATTTTATTGAGACCCTGCTGCTCAATCAATTTTACGGCGGTGCATTAAAAGCGATGAGCCCCAAGCTGGTTGCGGACAACGGCATCCACACGGTCATTCGCCCCCTGGTCTATGTCGAAGAACAGGATATTATCACCTTTGCGCAACGCAATGCGCTGCCGATAATCTGCTGCGCCTGTCCGGTCTGTGGTCAGATCGACCAGCAACGCCAGCGCATGAAGCGGCTGGTCAAGGAACTCGCTACCGATATTCCTCACCTGCGCCGCAGTGTTTTGCATGCCCTGGGAAACGTTCAGCCGCGTCATCTGCTCGATAATACGTTAAATTTCTTTTAGTATCTTGGCAACCCGATCGGTCTGGGCTAGAATTCAACCAGCGTAAAGAGCACAGCAGTATGGAAATAAATTTATGGGAATCCTGAACAGCACATCGCGACGCGAGCGCAAGTTCGTCGGCCTCGCCACCCGCTCCGAAGCGTTGGGCATCTTTCTCGGCGCATTGCTTGAGGAGTGGGGACACCAGATCAGCGACACCCCCGCCCCCTCTGCACTGTTACTGGCGGAGGAGGGTTGTATCGCCGGGAAGGGATGGGCTGAAGTTTTGCGTATCGGTTCGACAGACAACGAGGAGCGAAATACGTTCGTTTTCCCGCTTTCACTTGAACGGTTGTGGCGCACTCTCGAAGCTTATTTTTTCAAACCATCGCGGTGTCATCTGCGCATCAATCTGGACCTGAATGTCAAACTCAAAGTTCGCAACCGGGCAGTCACCGCGACCCTGATTAATCTGTCTGACCTCGGCTGCCGAATCCATCTGCCCTTTGAACTGATCAAAGAGGAAGAAATGCTGCTGCAGCTTCGTTTGCGCAATAGAACCGTCCTGCTGCAAAGCAAGGTTTCCTATGTTTCCTCCAACCATGAAGTCAACGGTTCTCAGATCGGGCTTCAATTTCAGCGCATAGCGCCGGAAATTGGTCAACAAGTGCGCGACTTTATCATTATCGATTATTTATCCCGGGTCCGCAAAAAAATCCCCGGCTGGGTCTTCAGTGAAGGGCTTACCTTCTTTTCTCTTTCGCCGGGCGTTCTCGGCGCCTTGCGTGAAGACATCTGATCCTGTCCCTGCTCAACAGCATACCCGACAACGTATGAACCGAAAAATAAAACTCTTTGATATCGGTGAGTTCGGTCTGATCGAACGCATCCGCAAAGGCACCGCAACGCAGCCGGACGTGGTCCTCGGGATCGGTGATGACTGCGCGGCTGTGGTGCTGCCAGCCACTGACCTGCTGCTGACCAGCACTGACCTGCTGCTGGAATCGATCCATTTTCGTCTCGACTGGACCGACTGGTTCATGCTCGGTCGCAAGTGTATCAGTGTCAACGTCAGCGATATTGCCGCCATGGGCGGAACGCCGCGCTATATCACCCTGGGTCTCGGACTGACCAAGGATCATCCTGTGGACCATATCGAGCAGTTCTTCGCTGGCGTCGGTGCCGCGGCCAAAGACTACGACGTTGCGCTGATTGGTGGTGATACCTGCCGTTCCCCCGGACCACTTTTTGTCGCCGTGACGATCCTCGGCTCAGTCCCCCCTGACGAAATGATTTCCCGTGCCGGGGCGCATGCCGGTGAACGGCTTTACGTCACCGGCACCATCGGCGACAGCGCCTTGGCCCTGGCGCTGCTGCAACGTGGGGAGCGCCCTCCCGAGGCACTGGCGCAACGTCATCACAACCCGGCCGCGCGCACGTTGATCGGTCGTGAACTGGCCCGCCTTCATCTGGCCACGGCGATGCTTGATATTTCTGATGGACTGCTGGGTGATCTGGAACATCTCTTGACTGCCTCAGCAGTGGGGTGCCGCCTTGACGGTCGGGCGTTGCCGTTATCGAAGGCCTTTGCCGCGTCCCTGTCCAACGATCCTGAGCTGTTGAACCTGGCCCTGAACGGCGGAGAAGATTACGAATTGCTTTTCAGCTCGCCCGCAGAAAAAGCGGTGGCCATCGAACAGTTATCGGCAACCACTGGCCTGCCGATAACCTGTATCGGCACCCTCTTGGCAGATCCCGCTGCGCGACAAATGACCGACCACCTGGATAGAGCGTTTGATCTTCCTGCCAAAGGCTACAACCATTTTTGCGACTGACCTGGGGAAATAACCCTGAAATTTGATCATTCACCTGTTTTTGCTGAGGTTTGATCTTTCTTTACCGCCTTTCTTATGCTCTAATGCAGTTTCGGAGGTATATTTCTATCCCATGAAGAAGCAATCTGCCGACAGTGAACCTCTTGTCGGTTCGGAATTTCCTGACGACGCCTTCGCCGAGATTCGCGCGTTGTTGTTGGCACGCCGCGATCTTGATCTTGACATGTATAAAGATCGTTGTCTTAAACGCCGGATCGCTACCCGGATTCGGCGCTGCGGATTCCATGAGGCAACTTCCTATATTGCCCTGTTGCACCGAAGCGAACAGGAGGTTGATTCGCTGGTCGAGGCATTGATGATTCACGTCTCCCAGTTCTTCCGCAACCCGTCAACATTTATTCTGCTGGAAGAGAAGATTCTTCCACTGCTGATCAACAAACTGCACGCTTTCGGGCGCAGCGAGATCAACATCTGGAGTGTCGGTTGTGCCGGAGGAGAGGAACCGTATTCTCTGGCTTTATTGCTCGACAATCTTGACCGCAAGGGGCTGGGAGTAAAAATCCTCGCGACCGATCTGAGTGATGACATTATTCATCAGGCCAGTCAGGGGTGCTATGAGGAGCAGCGCCTCGTCGAAGTCCCGCCGGAAATTCTTGCACGTTACTTTGTCAAGGAGGATCGCCACTATCATCTCGCGAAAAGAATCCGTAAAATGGTGACCTTTCGCCAGCATAATATTCTTGGCAAAGATCTTTTTCCTGCTTGCGACATGATTATGTGTCGGAATGTGATGATCTACTTCTCCCGGGAGGAGCAGGAAAACGTTTTTCACCGCTTCGCCAAGGCGCTTAATTCCGAAGGCTATCTCATTCTTGGCCGGGCGGAGACGCTTCAGGGGAACACCAGACGCCTCTTCACCGTTGAATCGCCCGCGGAACGCATTTACCGGCGGACCTTGGCCGAGGCGTATTAAAATATCCTGTTTAAGCGTGATAATTTTGCTATAATTCCGCCAATCGATTTTATTAGAAGGAGAGGATAAATGCGCGTAGAGATCAGTTATAAATTCATCCTCGGTTTTATCGTTGTTATCGGTTCGATTGTTCTGGTCAACATCATCACTCCGCTGACCGGCGTGCCCCCGGAATGGCAACAACTGTTTTCCGTCGGCTGTGCCATTCTTGTCGGGCTGGTTCTGGGGGCGGCCTTCGCCAAGGCCTTTACCGGCAATATCAGGATATTGACCGGGGCGGCGCACCGGCTGGGAGAAGGGGATTTGTCGCAGGACATTAAAATAAATGCCGGGCGCTTTCCTGACGAGACCAGCGACCTTGCTGCTTCGCTTAACACGGTCGTTCACAGCCTGCGCGAACTCCTCGGTTATATCCGTACGACGGCAGAGAAAGTTACTCATTCGGCACAAGGGCTTTCAACAACCTCGGAGCAAATGACCGCCTCGACCAACGAAGTTGCGGGCACCGTTGAACAGATCAGCCGCGGCGCGGAGACGCAGTCGGAGATGGTTGAACGTTCGACCCGCCTGATCAAGGAAATCGCGGTCTCGATCGACCTGATCGCCTCCTCGGCCAACAAGCTTGCCGCTTCGGCCAGCGAAACAGCCAGCGCGGCTCAGAGCGGGGGAGACAACGCCCGCGAAACGATGACCAAGATGAAACAGGTGCTCGCCAATGTTGAAACCAACGGCGAAAAGATCCTGGCCTTCAGTGCCCAGGTGCAAAAAGTCGGAACGATCGTCGAGTTCATCACCGGGATTGCACAAAAGACCAACTTGCTGTCCCTGAACGCGACCATTGAGGCCGCCCGCGCCGGTGAATACGGTCGTGGTTTCGCGGTGGTCGCCGAGGAAATCCGCAAGTTGGCCGATTCGACGGGGGCGTCCGCTTTGGAGATTACCCGCCTGATTGAGATGATCCGCGCCGAGAGTACGGATATCCAGGTGTCGATGCGGGAAACGATCAAAGAGATGGATAGCAGCCATCAGGCGATCGATATCAACAGCCAATCGTTTGAAAAAATCATCGATACCGCAAAAAACACCCAAATCAAGGCGACCAGCATCGCGGAACTTTCGCAGAAACAGCTCAGCAGCTCCAAAAACATGGTACAGACGATTGAGGAAATTGCCAAGGTTGTCTCTGACAACGCGGCGGCAACGGAGGAAGTTTCCGCAGTGACGCAAGAACAATCCGCCTCAATGGAAGAAATGTCACACGCCGCGAATGAGCTTTCCGCCCTTTCTGAAGAGTTGCTGGAAGTCGTCGAACGATTCAAGCTTGAAGACGCCACAGATGCAGAAGTGATTGAGGATTGACGGTGGAACAGTTTCTGCTTTTTCACCTCGATCGTGAACTGTTCGGGCTGCATATTGATTACATCCAGGAAATTGTCGAGTCGCCGACATTTCACTATATCCCCCGGGCTCCGCGACACCTCTTCGGTGCAATCAATTTTCACGGCAATGTCGTGCCGATTGTTGATCTCGCCGCGCTGATTGGCTACGAGGGAGACCAGCACGATGCGCGCGTCGCTATCCTCTCCCTGAATATCGCAACGCTGGGGCTGGCGTTTACTTCAGTCGGGGCGATTGTTTCCCTCGACACCGAGGGGATGCAGCCGGTTACACCGGAGGTCAGCAGCAAACAACTGATCCACGGCGTATTAACCAGTGATGAGGGGATGATTAATCTACTCGACGTTCCACAACTATTATCATCCCTGGGTGAAGACTGATGACAGGAGGCAGGAATGGCTGTTAGGGTGATGATCGTAGACGATGCCCTGTTTATGCGCAACATGCTCAAGGAAATCATGATCAAGGGCGGGCTTGAAGTTGTCGGGGAAGCAACGAACGGCGTCGAAGCTGTCGAACGTTACCGCGACATCCGCCCTGATCTGGTCACCATGGATATCGTCATGCCGTTAAAAAGCGGTATCGAGGCTCTTGGCGAAATCATTCACGAATTCCCTGAGGCCAACATCGTCATGTGCAGTGCTCTCGGGCAGGAGGCGTTGGTTGTCGAAGCCGTTGAAACCGGGGCAAAGGACTTTATCGTCAAGCCGTTTAAGGAAGAACAGGTGTTGGAAATCGTTCGCCGCATCGTCACTGCCTCCCGCTGAGGTATCGTTTCAGGAACGCCACTATGGACATGTCCAAATACCGCGGGATGTTTCTTTCCGAAACAAACGAACATCTCAAAAACATGGGACAACTCCTGATTGCTCTGGAGAAGAACCCGCACGATCGCGAGTGTATCGATACCCTCTTTCGTGACGCCCATTCTATTAAAGGGATGGCGGCGTCGATGGGTTATGTCCGAACCGCCGATCTGGCTCATCACCTGGAAGATCTGCTCGACGGTTTTCGCCAGAGCGGCAGTGTGCCCGGCGGAGCTATAGATCGCCTGCTGGCGGGTCTCGACGTCCTCGAAGGGTTGGTCGAGGATATAAATGCCGATCTTCCCGAACGCGATATCACCGAGTTTCTGGCGGTTGCGCCGCCGCAAAATGCTCCCCAGGCCGCACCGCCAGAGCAACCGGTTCCTGCTGTTGCCCCGCTAACTCCCGCTCCCAGCACCGATGCTCCGCCTGAGTCAGCCAGCATGAAAATCCAGATCGCGCTGGCCGCAGATGCGGCAGCACCGGCGGCGCGCGCCTTACTGATTCTCCGCCAGGTGAAAAGTCTCGGCCAACTTCTTTCCAGTTCCCCAAGCGAAGAAGAGTTACGTTCCGGCGCTCTGTTCTCCGGGCTGTCGATCCAGCTTATAACCGACCGTGATCCGGCCGATCTTCAGCCCCTGCTTGCCAGCATTACCGACGTGGCCAAAGTCACCTGTGAGCTGTCCCCCGCCGCGACGGTCCATCCCGCGCCGCAGACGTCACGCAAAGATGACGCGCCACGCACGGTGCGGGTACGCACCCGTTTGCTTGACCAGTTTATCAACCTGACCGGTGAACTTTTGACCAGCCGCTACATGTTGCAGGCCGCCGCCGATCAGGAACAGTGGCATGAAGTACGCTCGGGATTCGATCAACTCGCCAGGCTGATCACCGATCTGCATCATCACGTTTTGCAGGTCCGCATGACCCCGATGGAGAGTATCACCGGGCACCTGCCACGTATGGTGCGTGATCTTGCCAAAAAAACCGGCAAACAAGTCGAACTTCGCCTCGAAGGTGTGGACGTTGAAATGGACCGGGCGATTCTGGAAGAACTTTCCGACCCGCTGGTGCACATGGTCCGCAATGCGATTGATCACGGGATTGAAAAATCTGGTGAAATCGTCATCAAGGCGTGGCGCGAGAAGGATCTCGTGCTGATTGAAGTTGCTGACAATGGCGTGGGTATGGATATCAGCGCCATCCGCGCCAAAGCAGTGAAAAGCGGTCTTTATTCCCAGACACAGCTTAAATCGATGCCGGTTCGCGATGTTTTACAGCTGGTTTGTCATCCCGGGTTTTCTACCGCCACCCGCGTAACGGAAACCTCCGGGCGTGGCGTGGGCATGGATATCGTTAAATCCGCCGTTGAAAACCTGGGAGGAACGCTTGAGTTTTCTTCGCGTCCCAAGCAGGGAACCCGTATCTTGTTAAAACTCCCCCTCTCCGTGGCTATCATTCGTATCCTGCTGGTTGAATGCGGCAACGAAACCCTCGGCATCCCTATCACGCGGGTGTTTCGCACGCTTGAACTGGAGGGCAACTCGATTGAATTGTCCGGTCGGCAGAACGTTACCCGCTTTGACGGAGAGATTATTCCCCTTTTATCCCTGAGTAAAGTTCTCGGGATCGACACCCCGCCCCTCGCTGACACCATCCAGGTTGTCGTTTCCGAGGCACGTGGTCGAAAGGTCGGACTGGTTGTCGACCGGCTTTCGGGACAACGCGAAGCTTTTGTCAAAACGCTGTCCTTCCCGCTTGACTTGCTGGTCGGCGTGAGCGGTGCGACAATCCTCGGTGACGGTAGGATTATCTTTATCATCGACCCACAATACCTGCTCGCCAGTCGCCTGAAGGCGGTGGCGAGTAAATCGCGGGAGCACTAGATGGTCTTTCAATCGCTTACCGATCAGCAACTCGACGCGCTGAAAGAAGTCAGTAACATCGGCATGGGTCACGCGGCGACGGCAATGAGCCAGCTGATCGGTCAAACAATTTATCTTAAAGTGCCACATGTTACCGTCACCGACATCGCCGCAGTCCCGGAAATCCTCGGGGGTCCGGAACGGCTGGTGGTGGGCATTTCGTTGCAGATCCTCGGTGGGGCCAGAGGTGATATTTTGCTCGTTTTTCCGACTGACAGTGTCAACCGGCTACTGACGATTCTGCTTGGCGATGCGCACCGGGGTAGCGAGCTTGACGACATTGCTACCTCCACCCTGAAAGAGGTCGGCAACATCCTTGCCTCGGCGTATCTGAACGCCCTCGGTTCAGTCCTCGGTTTGACCCTGATCCCTTCGGTTCCGGCCCTGGCTTACGATATGGCCGGAGCGATAGCGGATCACGTCCTGATCGAATTGAGTCAGGAAGGCGATTACGCATTGATGGTGGAAACGCTTTTTCACGGCACCCAGAACACTCCCGACGCAATCACCGGCCACTTTTTCCTGCTCCCGGATCCCGGGTCGATGGCAGTCATCCTGCGCGTCGTGGGGAACCCGTTATGAGCGAGAATCGTCTGCGCGTCGGGATTGCCCAATTTCAGATCGCCCCCCCCCCTGCGGTACTGGTGACCTATGGACTGGGCTCGTGTCTCGCGGTTGTCCTCTACGATGAATCGTCCGGACTTGGTGGTCTCGCCCACACCCTCCTCCCCCATGCACTGGCCAGCAACGACGGTCAACGCCGGGAAAAGTTTGTCGATGAGGCCATCACCATGATGATAACCGAGTTAAATGGACGTGGATGCGCGACCGAGAACTTGACCGCCAAGCTGGTCGGTGGCGCGACCATGTTCGAGCCATCACCAGGGTCCGAAAAAGAACCGATCGGGGTTCGTAATACCAGGGCGGCGCGGGAGGTTCTAAAAGAACGCAACATCCCGATCATTGCCGAAGATGTCGGCGGCAACCATGGGCGGACCCTCGAATTTGACCTGGCGTCCGGCATGGTTATGATTAAATCGGTGCGCGGGCAGCACCACGACCTGGCGTTATAAAATCATTTCAGCGAGGAGTTTCATATGAAACGCATCATTTTTCTTTTGTCCTCATTCCTGTTACTGGCTGCGGTGGCTTGCGCCGCTCCCCCGGGCGGGCAATCAATCGGTCTGCGCGAGGTCATTGCCGCGCTCGAACGGCCGTTTACTCCCGACGCCCCAGCGGAAGAAAAAATCGTTGATTTCCAGGCCGATTTTTTTCAGGAGTCCCATATCTCCTCCCTTGATCGCAGTCAACGCGGTGAAGGGCGGGTCTTCATCAAGTTTGATGAAGGGAGCACCGGGCGCGTCCCCAAGGTGCTCTTTCGCTGGGAATACGACCGGCCAACCCGCCAGGAATTTGTCTCTAATGGTGAAAAACTGTGGGTTTATCTTCCGGAAAACCGACAGGTGATCTTGTCCAATATCGAACAGACGACGCTGGCGAGGCAGAACAACCCGATGACGTTTCTGACCGGACTCAGCAATCTGTCCCGCGATTTTTTTATTCGCTGGGCTGACCCGAACGAAGATGTTGCGGGGAACTATATTCTCCAACTGGAACCGAATCGAACCACCACCATGTTTCACAAAATGCTCGTCGTCGTTGATCGCAATGCGGTTCTCGCGCGGCACGGCGGCACGCCTGATAACAGCATTTTTCCGATTCTGTCAACCAGCGTCTACGACACTTACAATAATTTAACGATCATTGAATTCAGTAATATTCGCACCAATCGCGGAATGTTTTTGCAATCGTTCGATTTTATGATACCACCCAACGTCGATGTGGTCCGTCCGACCGGGGAATCGATGGGTTTTTAATCTTATCTTCAGTTGCGTGGATCACGTCTTACGCGCGGCAAGGTCACCTTGCCGCGTTCATTTTTCGTAAAGGGCATTATTTTGAAACAGCTCAAAGTCGCTCTGGTCAGCCTCGGCTGCCCTAAAAATCTGGTCGATGCCGAAATCATGCTCGGCCACCTTCCAGATGACCGTTACACCATCACCACCGATGAGAGTCTGGCAGATATTATCATCGTCAACACCTGCTCTTTTATCAGCGATGCCCGCGAGGAATCGGTCGATACCATTCTCAGCGTTGCCGACCACAAAATCAGTGGTCATTGTTCGCTGCTCATCGTCAGCGGCTGTCTGCCGCAACGCTACCGGGATGAATTGAGTAAGGAACTTCCCGAAGTTGATCTGTTTATCGGCACCGGTGATGCGGGGCGCCTGGCGACGCTGATTGAACAGTGTCTTGTGGATAGAACCCCGTTGACAGACATCGGCAAAGGTGATTTTCTCTACGATCACACCACGCCGCGACTGCGTTCTTCGCCATTTTATTCAACGTACGTGAAAATCGCTGAGGGGTGTTCCAACCACTGTTCGTACTGCGTCATCCCGGAGATTCGTGGCGCGCTGCGCTCACGGGAAATTGCATCTATCGTCGATGAGGTGCGTGCCCTGACCAGGGCGGGGGTCAAGGAAATCAACCTGATTGCCCAGGATATCACCGCTTTCCGCCGCGACTTTGGTGAAACCGGCGCACTGGAAAAGTTATTGCGCGAACTGGTTCAGATCGAAGAGCTCGCCTGGCTGCGGCTGCTTTATGCCTATCCCGATCACATCAGTGACGAACTGCTGGAACTGATGGCGACTGAAGATAAAATTTGCGCCTATCTCGATATTCCACTCCAGCATTTTGCTGATGAGATCCTCTTGCAGATGAATCGTCGGGTCGATCAGGCGGCGATTCGCAAGTTGATTGCGCGGATCAGGCAGGCGGTTCCCGACATCACCTTGCGCACCTCATTTATCGTCGGTTTTCCAGGTGAAACCGATGACCACTTTCGACAGTTGCTCGATTTTGTTAAAGAGGGGCATCTGGAGCGGGTGGGAGTGTTTCGTTATTCGCGTGAAGAGGGGACGCCCGCCGCGCTGTTTGCCGATCAGATCACCGACATCGTCAAGAATCGCCGTTACCACCAATTGATGAAAGCCCAGGGTCGTATTTCGTTTCGCAAGAACCGGGGGCTGATTAACCGGGTTGAGCCGGTTCTGATCGAGGGGCTCAGTGATGAAACCGACCTGCTGTTGCAGGGACGTTCAATTCGCCAGGCGCCGGATATTGACGGTAAAGTCTATGTGACCGCCGGTAACGCAGAGGTCGGCCAGATCGTCAACCTGCGGATCACCGACTCGTCGGAATACGATCTGGTCGGTGAAATCGTCGAGGCCTAGCGTGCGATCGTCACGCATCAGGTTCGCCTTGTTAGCGGTCGTTGCGATCATGGTCGGACTTTTTGTTCTGCTACCGACCAGCCATCAGCTCCGTCGACAGCAACTTTTGCTCGGCACGGTGGTGGAAATTGTCGCCTTTGGCCCCGACCTGGACATCCTTGAGGAAGCTGTATCTGCGGCTTTCAGCGAAATTGCACGCATTGAGCATTTGATGTCGCCACACATTGCGGAGAGTGATGTGGCGCGTCTTTCCGCAGCGACTGAACCTTTTGCCGTTGCCCCTGAAACGGCCGAGGTGCTCGCTCTGGGGTTACGTGTTGCAAAAGCCTCACGCGGAGGGTTTGACATGACCCTGGGGCGGCTCAAGCAGCTCTGGGCTATCGGTTCAAGCGCACCGCATATCCCGACTCCGGCTGAAATCTCGGTCGCACTGACCGGCGTCGGGCCAGATGCCCTGACCTTGAACGGGCAAATTGTCACCAAAAAAAATTCGCATCTTGCTGTCGATTTGGGTGCCATTGCCAAAGGCTACGCCATTGATCGCGCGGCACTGCTGCTGCGGCAGCGCGGCATTAAGCACGCTTCGGTGAATGCTGGTGGCGATATTGTCCTGCTCGGAGGAAAGTCATCCAAGGAACGCTGGTTAATCGGTATTCAGGATCCGCTTGAACCAGACAAAACGGTTGCGGCACTCAAACTCGCCGATCGTGCGGTGGTCACGTCAGGAGACTATGAACGGTTTTTTGAACGCAATGGCGTCCGTTATCACCATATTTTTGACCCGGCATCCGGCTTCCCCGGTCGCCGCTCCCGCAGTGTCACCATTGTTGCCGACAGTGCGGCACTGGCGGATGCCCTGGCGACCGCTGCTTTTGTCCTCGGTCCGGAGGCGGGGCTTGCCCTGTTGTCCGACTTTCCTGCCACCGAGGGCTTGATTATCGACCCGGCGGGGGAATTCCATCTGACGCCGGGGATGTCCACGTTGCTGTCATGGCACTGAAGCCTCTCTGGCGACGGATGACCGTTGGCGACCGGCTGTTAGTCAGCGGACTGATCCTGTTTTGCGTTTTTTTTCTGTCCTTGCGTTCCTTCCGTGCGGCCGGTGTGCATCTCATCGTCGAGCAAAATAACCAGGTGACCTACAAGCTGGCGCTCGACACCGATCGCGTTATTAACCTTGATGGTCCACTTGGCCCCTCAAATATTGTTATCGAGGACGGTGCGGTTCGCTTCATTGCGTCTCCCTGTCCAAATCAGGTCTGCATCGGCATGGGGTGCGCCAGCAAGTCGGGCGACCTGCTGGCCTGTGTGCCGAACCGGTTGCTGCTGCGCATAACCGGTCGCAGTGGCCGTGATCTTGATTATGACCTCATCACCCGTTGACCCGCTGCGTCTGGAGCGCACCCGCCGCTATATTTTTCTTGCCTTGCTGGCAACCCTGGCAACCGCCATTCATACGGTCGAATATCTGTTTCCAACCCCTGCCCCCTGGTTTCGTTTCGGTTTTGCCAATATTTTTTCTGTGCTGGCCCTCTATCTGTTTGATTTTAGAGCCGCGTTCACGGTCACCCTCACCCGTATCGGTTTTGCTTCGTTGCTTCTCGGGCGAATTTTTTCACCGGGCTTTTTTCTTTCCCTTGGTGGGGGCCTGGCCGCTGTGGCACTGATGTCCCTCGCCTGTCATCTCGGCAAACGCTACTTCAGCCCGATCGGCGTTTCCGTTATTGGTGCGGTTGGCCACGTATTCGGCCAAATGCTCCTCGCCTGGTTGTTGCTGGTCCAGCATCCCGGTCTCTGGTCGCTCTTCCCATTTTTTCTTTTCTTCGCTCTTGTCGCCGGGCTGATTAATGGTTTTGCGGCTGATTTTCTACTGCAAACCATTCGTCGTCACCCTTCGTTTTCTGAAGCGCCCACAAACCGCCCCACAGAATCGCTTTAATGCTCCTTTTCGTTCTTTTTTTTGTTATAATCTCCCCGCTTTCAAGGAGAAACCATGTTTCGTTTGCTATTTATCCTGGTATTATCGGGCATTTTTTCCTGCGCTCAGCACATTGAGCAGCCGCCCCCGCTTTCCATCCCCGCTACGCCACCGCCGGCTACTTTACACGCGGCGGATATTCAACTTGAATCGGTTGTGGTTACTGCTGCCCCCCTGCGGGTTCAATTTGCCGAGCCTTTGTTCAATCCTGGGGCCGTGTTACCTCGTCCCGTGATGCTCAGACAGCTCACCCAATGGTTCGATTTTTTACAACAAAAGCCGGAAAGCTTCTGGCGTCTGGAAGTGGTCGCTGCAGCGACTGAAACAACGGACCCCGCGGCTCTGGCCACAGCGCGCATCGACATTCTGCGTCGTCTGCTGGAGCGACACGGCTTGTCGCTGGCGCGTTTCGAGTTCACTCGCGCGACTTCGGCCACAAGTAGCGTCATCTTTTATCTGAAATAAGGCCGTTTGGCCGCAACAGTGGAGAAAATATGAAAATCATTCTGCCCGTCGCGGGGAAAGGAACCCGCTTACGCCCCCAGACTCTGACCCGCGCCAAGTCACTGGTTCAGGTCGCGGGTGCAACCGTTCTTGAGCACATTATTGATCGCCTTGCGCCGCTGGCCGCTACGGAATATATCTTTATTACCGATGATCTGGGCGAGCAAATCCGTAGTTTTATGACGGATCGCTATCCTGACCTCCAGTGCAGTTATTATCTGCAGCATGACCGACTCGGCCCGGCTCACGCCGTGTTACAGGCAGTTCCATCGATCGCGGAGGGTGATGATGTACTGGTGGTTTTTAACGACACTATCTTTATCACCGACTTACAGAATATCTCTGCATTGGCGGCCGACTGTGATGGTTTGATTTATTCCAGGGAGGTTGAGGATTACCAACGCTTCGGCGTGAATGTGCTTGACGGAGACTTCATTGTCGATATGGTGGAAAAACCTGACACACCGATTTCCCGCCTTGCCCAGGTCGGACTTTACTACCTGAAGGATGCGGCGGCGCTGATGCGCTATCTGGAGGCGGCGGTAAACGCAGGGGAAACGGTTAAGGGCGAATATTATTTACCTGCTGTTTTTATGGATATGGTCGCTGCCGGGTTTAAATTTCGAGCCCCTGAGATCGATTCCTGGCTCGATTGCGGTAAACCGGAAACGTTACTTGAAACCAATCGCCAGCTCCTGCTTGAAACGCAGCAGATTCACGGTGAAATTATTGACTCCGTTATCATCCCCCCGGTTTATATTGGTCCCGGTACGGTTATCCGTCACTCAGTCATCGGCCCTTTTGTCACCGTGGCAGAGAACTGTACGATTGAAAATACGGTGATCCGTGATTCAATTATTCACGCTGATACCTCAGTCAAACAAAGTCAGCTGCAGCACTCGTTGATCGGTGCGCACGCCTGCGTCGTCGGTGGCTCACACACGGTGAATCTGGGCGACTACTCTCAGCTGCTGGGCGTGACCGATTAGGGGGCCGTCTGTTTTGTACCCGCGGTCGAGAAAACGTGCTTAAGCGACATAGTGATTTTGCTGTTGATTATTACAACACCTCATGTTAAATCGGTCATACCAATCGACCTTAAGGAGTAATGGCATGACCATCGCTTTTAAACCTATCCGTCCCAAAAAAATCTCCGAGGAAATCGTTCAACAAATCAAGAACCTTATTGCGGTCGGCCAGCTCACTCCCGGATCGCGGATTCCCTCGGAACGCGATCTTGCTGCAATGATGGGGGTCAGTCGCCCATCCGTGCGCGAGGCGCTCATGGTCCTTGAAGCCATGGGACTTCTGGAGTCGCGTCAAGGAGGGGGGACCTATGTCCGCTCCCTGACCGAAACCACCCTGTCCGATCCACTCACCAACATGGTTGAGAACAACCCGCAATTACTCCAGGCGCTGGTTGAAGTTCGCAAGGGGATAGAGAGCTGGTCTGCATTTCTGGCGGCGACACGCGCCAGTGCGGAAGAGATTGAAGAACTGGGTCACCTCTATCGCGAGATGGAACGCCAAACCCTCTCTGGCGGGTGGGATCCGAATATCGACACAAAGTTTCATATCATAATCACTGCAGCAACCCATAATACATTACAACAGCACGTTCTTAATTCAATTCACGGACTTTTCAGTGCAACTATTCATCTCGCACTTTCAGAATTTTACAAACGTGCAGGCTACTTGCAGCCGTTACTGGAACAGCATCGCATGATTTACGAAGCAATCTCATTGCGCAACCCTGAGGTGGCCCGTGACCGGATGATGGATCATCTTGAGTTTGTAGAAGAGAAGATGCGGATCCTTGAAGAAGAAAAAGTTTCCCTTAAATCATTCTGACCCCCCCTTTGCAGGGGCATCTTGCAGGAGGGGCTTTGGTCAAGACATTTTCAGGAAGACCGGCGCAGCTGTACCCCTCCGCCGCGCCTGAGGTAATACGCATAAGGGCGATCACCTGACGGTGATCGCCCTTATTGTTGATATTTGACATGAAAAAAACGACTAACTGTGCCGTGTAGCGATCTGAATCCGCATTAAAGCCCGGGTGAGAGCCGCTTCCATGATCTTGAATTGTTTATCATCCGGTGAAAGTGTTTTCAACGCATTTTCAGCTCGACTGAGGGCCGCCCTGGCCCGTTCCAGATCGATTTTGTCTGCCATCTCTGCCGTTTCAACCAAAACGGTTACGTTGTCGTCTTCAACTTCAACATAGCCCCAGTTCACCGCGACGTGTTTCACCTGATTCCCCTGCCGATAGGTCAGTTCGCCTACCTTCAGGGTTGTCAACATCGGCGTGTGTCCGGGAAGTACGCCGAATTCTCCGATCGCACCGGGAGCGGTAATTTCATCCACCTCTTCCGACAGCACCAGTTTGTGGGGGGTGACCATTTCCAGTTTAAGTTTTTCAGCCATCAGCTAATGTCCTTGGATGCTTTGCGCAGTCAGAGTGATCAAGCGGCCAGTTTCTTGGCTTTTTCAAGAACTTCCTCGATCGTACCGACCATGTAGAATGCTTGCTCGGGCACATCATCGTACTTACCGGCAACAATTTCCTGGAAACCTTTGATGGTATCTTTAAGTTCAACATACTTGCCGGGAGAACCGGTAAAGGCTTCAGCGACATGAAACGGCTGGGAAAGGAATTTTTGAATTTTCCGTGCCCGGGCAACAACCAGCTTATCATCTTCCGACAGTTCATCCATGCCGAGAATAGCAATAATATCTTGCAGATCCTTGTAACGTTGCAGGACGAACTGCACATCACGGGCGGTCTGGTAGTGCTCTTCGCCAACCACCTGGGGATCAAGAATCCGGCTGTTTGAATCGAGAGGATCGACCGCCGGGTAGATGCCGAGCTCGGCAATCTGCCGTGAAAGAACCGTGGTCGCGTCAAGGTGAGCGAATGCGGTTGCCGGAGCCGGGTCGGTCAGGTCATCGGCAGGAACGTAAATCGCCTGGACAGAGGTGATCGAACCTTTACTGGTGGTTGTGATGCGCTCTTGCAGCTCGCCCATTTCCGTCGAGAGGGTCGGCTGATACCCGACCGCCGAAGGAATCCTTCCGAGCAACGCCGAAACCTCGGAACCCGCCTGGGTGAAACGAAAGATATTGTCGACAAAGAGGAGCACGTCCTGCCCTTCTTCGTCGCGGAAATACTCGGCAACGGTGAGCGCCGACAGGGCCACCCGGGCACGCGCACCAGGCGGCTCGTTCATCTGGCCGTAAATCAGCGCCGCCTTGGTCAGAACGCCGGACTCTTTCATCTCTTCCCAGAGATCGTTCCCTTCACGGGTACGCTCGCCGACACCGGCAAAGACTGAATAACCGCCGTGCTGCTTGGCAATATTGTTGATCAATTCCATGATCAAAACCGTTTTGCCGACACCGGCACCACCGAACAGGCCGATTTTACCCCCCCGGGCATAGGGAGCAATCAGATCGACAACCTTGATTCCGGTTTCAAACGCTTCAACCTTGGTCGATTGTTCGGTAAATTCCGGCGTCGGACGATGAATTTCCCATTCATGTTCGGTCTTGATTTCACCCGCCTCATCGACCGGCTGGCCGATGACATTCATGATGCGACCGAGGGTTCCGGGGCCGACCGGCATGACAATCTGCTTGCCGGTATCGAGCACTTCCTGCCCCCGCACCAGGCCGTCGGTTGAATCCATGGCGATGGCACGAACGGTGTTCTCGCCGAGATGTTGCGCAACCTCAACAATCAGGTTCCATTCGCCCTCGCCGAGAGACGGGTTGGTAATCTTGAGGGCATGATAAATTTCGGGAAGCTTATCGGCTTCAAACTCGACGTCGACGACGGGTCCGATAACCTGAGTGATTTTACCTTTATTCATAACGATCCGTTCCTCCTCTTGTCACCCGCAGGCGAAATCTATTTTTATAGTTACTTAATCGCTTCAGCACCGGAGATGATTTCCATCAGCTCCTTGGTAATTGCCGCCTGACGCGCCCGGTTGTACTGCAAGGTCAACTTGCCGATCATTTCCGAGGCATTCTTGCTGGCACTATCCATTGAACTCATCCGCGCCCCGTGCTCTGATGCGACCGATTCAAGCAACGCGCGAAAAATCTGGACTTCAATGTGTTTCGGGAGTAACTGTTTGAGAACTTCTCCGCGACTTGGCTCATACAGATACTCGGCGACATGCACACTCTCCTCGACCTCTTTCGGGGTAACGGGTAACAACTTGACAAGCGTTGCCTCCTGAGAGATGGCACTTTGAAATGCATTGAAGACCAGGTATACAGCGTCGTAGTCGCCACTGACGTATTTTTCGACGACCTCTGCCCCAATCAGTGCCGCAGTAGCATAATTGATGCTGCCGGCAATGTTTTCATGTACCTTGATGATATTCATGCCATCGCGCCGCTTAAGGTACTCTTTTCCCTTGCGCCCGATAATCAAAATATCAATCAACTCATACCCTTCGGCGTTGTCGCGCACAAAACGCTCGGTCATTTTGTTGACATTGGCATTGAAGCCCCCGCAGAGACCGCGATCCGCTGTCATCAGCACAACCAGGGCGCGTCCTGTGCCGCGATTCTGCAGCAAAGGGTGCGCATTGGCGTCCTCACGCAACGCCAGGCTCGACAACATGTCATGCAACTTGTCGGCGTACGGGCGCGCAGCAACCACCGCGTCCTGTGCCCGGCGCAGTTTCGCCGCAGCAACCATTTTCATCGCCTTGGTGATCTGCTGCGTACTCTTGACCGAGCTGATCCGCTTTTTTATATCTTTGAGATTGGCCATTCCATTAACCCTTCAGCGTGCGCCTCTCGAATCAGGCCGCGAACTGGCTCTTAAACGCATCCAGAGCCGCTTTAATGCGCCCTTCAATATCATCATCAATCATTTTTTTCGTCGCAAGATCTGTCAGCAACTGCGCCTGGCTGGTCTCAAGATAGGCGAGCAGTTCTTTTTCATAAAGCTGGACCTTGGTTGATTCGTAGCCATCGACATAGCCGCTATTCGCGGCATAGATGACGATGACCTGCTTTTCAACCGGCATCGGCTGGTACTGCCCCTGCTTCAGAATCTCAACCAGACGGGCGCCGCGATTCAGCTGCCGCTGGGTCGCAGCATCAAGGTCGGAACCAAACTGGGCGAAAGCCGCCATCTCGCGATACTGAGCGAGAGCCAGGCGCAAGGTACCGGCAACCTGTTTCATCGCCTTGACCTGTGCGGAGCCGCCGACCCGCGAGACCGACAGACCAACGTTGATCGCCGGTCGTACCCCGGAGTAAAACAGGTCGGTTTCGAGAAAGATCTGCCCGTCAGTGATCGAAATAACGTTCGTCGGGATATATGCAGAAACGTCGCCTGCCTGGGTTTCAATGATCGGCAGCGCGGTCAATGAGCCTGCGCCTTCGGCGTCACTGAGCTTCGCGGCACGCTCCAGCAAACGACTGTGGAGGTAAAAAACGTCACCGGGATAAGCTTCACGGCCCGGCGGGCGCCGCAGCAGGAGCGACAGTTGGCGATAAGCGACTGCCTGCTTGGAAAGATCATCATAAATGATCAGGGCATGCTTGCCGTTGTCACGGAAAAACTCGCCCATCGTCACCCCGGTATAGGGAGAGATAAACTGTAGTGGAGCCGGGTCAGAGGCCGTCGCGGCAACAACAATGGTGTAGTCCATGGCACCAGTCTTCTTCAACCGATCAACCACCTGTGCGACGGTCGAACGCTTCTGACCGATCGCGACATAGATACAGATCATGTTCTGACCCTTTTGGTTGATGATGGCGTCGATGGCAACGGCGGTTTTACCGGTTTGACGGTCGCCGATGATCAGCTCCCGCTGACCACGCCCGATGGGGACCATGGCATCAATCGCCTTGAGTCCGGTCTGCATCGGTTCGTGCACGGACTTCCGGGAAACAATCCCCGGCGCCTTGATTTCAACTTCGCTGTATTGGTCGGTAGCTATCGGACCTTGACCATCGATCGGCAGTCCGATGCCGTTGACTACGCGACCGATCAGGCCCTCACCAACCGGAACCTGAACAATTTTTTCAGTCCGCTTGACCGTATCGCCTTCTTTGATGTGGTGGCATTCACCAAGAATCGCCGCGCCGACGTTGTCCTCTTCGAGGTTGAGAACCATCCCCATGATGCCACCGGGGAACTCCAGCAACTCACCGGACATCGCCTTGTCCAGACCGTGAATACGGGCAATACCGTCACCGACCGAAATGATGGTACC
The DNA here is from genome assembly GCA_029210745.1 of Desulfuromonadales bacterium. GTDB lineage: Bacteria > Desulfobacterota > Desulfuromonadia > Desulfuromonadales > JAHYIW01 > JAHYIW01. Next base: position 51,922 of record JARGFI010000004.1, on the reverse strand, counting down.
GGTCTCGCTGACTTCAACCTCACGATCGAAACCTTCGATCTGCTTCTTAATAATCGCGCTAATTTCTTCGGCTCTGATTTCCATAACGACCTTCTCACCCCTTCTTTAAGGTATCTTCAATCCGTTTTAACTGGGTTTTTACACTTCCGTCAAAGACTTTCCCGTCGATTTCGACACGCAACCCACCGATCAATGCCGGGTCACTTTCAGCCGTGATCTCGATCTTTTTGCCTGTCTGCCTGGCCAGCGCCGTACTGATCGCCTGTTGCTGAACGTCATCGAGCGCTGTCGCTGAAATCACCATGGCGCGCTGTATACCGGACAATTCATCCGCCAGCTTGCGATAATCTGTAGCGATTTGCTGAATGTAGCCAATCCGCGACTTGGCCAGAAGCAGACCAAGAAACTTGCGCATGTCCGTCGACAACTTGAGCAAATCGCTCAGATCGTGGAGAATCGCGGTTTTCTTGCCAAGCGCGAAAGTCGGACTTTCCATTAACTGCGCCAGCAGGCGATAGTCGGCAAACAGCGCACCGACGATGCTCAACTCACTCCCGAGTGACTCGACCTGTTGCCGTTCCGTCCCCAGCTCAACCAGGGCCCTGGCGTATCGTTTGGTTATTGCACTGGCACTCAATGTAGTTCTCCTACCTGTTGCATATATTCATCGATAAGCTGCTTCTGATCCTGCTCGTTGACGTTCTTTTTCAGCAAGTCTTCGGCGATTTCGACAGCCAGGCGAACCGCCTCCTGACGTAGCGCGATACGGGCCTTGACGACCTCGTTCTCAGCCAGTTTTTCAGCTTCAGCTTTGATTTTCAGGGCCGATTCTTCAGCGCTGGCGAGAATCTTTTCACGCTCAAGTTCGGCCTCGCGCTTGATTGCCGCATAAATTTCGTCGATCTCTGCCGCAGCACTGGTCAGTTTGGCGTCATACTCCGCAAACTTGGCTTCTGCATCGTTGCGCGCCTGCTCCGCCTCAGCCAGACTGGTGGCAATCGCATCGCGACGCCCAGCCAGTCCGTTGCGGATCGGCTTGGTCACGAAATACGCCAGTATCCCCAGCGTCAGGGCGAAATTGAAGCAACGATAGAGAAAGTCTTTCCACAAAACACCCGCGTCTGCGTGGTTCGCGTCGCCAGCGGCCAGTGCCGCGCCGACGCAAAGAAAGCTCATCACCAGCGTGGCAAGGAAAACTGTCATTGTACGCGTGCTCCTCATGCCAGTGCCCTCCCCAAAACTTTTGCAGCGATGGAACCGGCAATACCTTCGGTCTCTGCCCGCAGCGTTTTTTCGGCAACCGCAGCTTCTTCGGCAACCTTGCCTTTGAGCAACAGCAGTCGCTGTGCGGCCTCCTCGCGTGCTGCGCCGATCAGCTTTGCTTCTTCGGCAGTCGCGGCACTGCGCATTGCGGCCCGCTCCTGCGATCCCTTTATCTTGGCCGCTTGCAACTGCTCCTGGTAGCGCGTCATTTTTTCCTCGATTTGTGCTTCAAGGTCCTTGGCACGCTGGTGAGAAGCGTCGATTTTCTCTTTACGCTGCGCAAGAACCTTGCGCAACGGGCGATAAAGGAGTGCGTTGAGCACTGCCATCAGCACCAGAAAATTAACGAACTGCAGAATGATGGTCCAGTCAATACTAATCACTACACTACCTCTTCGTAAGACTCATCGAACAAACCGTATACGACGTATACTGTATACATATACCTGGACATAAAACGGCGAATATCTATCACGATCCCCCGTTGGTGTCAAGGACGTATTTCCTCTATCGGGCGGCTTTTCTCCTGTTTTTCAGGGACAGCGCCGCCAGTTGTGCCCGTGTTGCCCGGTTTCATGATGATACTACCGTTGAACACGACGCCTTCCTCGATCATCAGCGCAGGGGTTTCAATACTGCCCTCAACATTTGCCGGCGTGCGCAATTCAACCTTTTTGACCGCCTTGATATTCCCCTTGAAGTGACCACTCAGCACCAGACTGCCGACCGTCACCTCGGCTTGAATGTCTGCCGTTTCACCGACGATCAAGATGTCTTTCGACACAATTTCGCCACGAAATGCACCGTCAAGACGGACGATTTCATCAAAATGGAGCTTTCCCTCAAACTGACTTCCGGGGCCCAGAAAGGCCTTGATATCGCTTTTTTCGAGACTGGCTTCTTTCTTCATCGGTTCCTTCTTTCCAAACATGATCGTTACCTGTCCTTCCGTACAACGGCTCTTATTTCATTAATCCCGAGGTTTCGGTGACGCGTCAAATCAAACATTGATACCCAATATATTCAGGAGCCGATCAAGATCGCTCGCGGTATAGTAAACGATTTCGATTTTGCCCCCACGCCCCTTGGCCGCCAACTTGACCTTGGTCCCCAGCACCTGCTGCAGTTCGGTCGCCAGTCGATCCAATTCAGGGCTGAGCGTAGCCTCATTGCCTACCTTGGGAGGGGTGGTGCCCTCTTTGAATTTTTTGACCAGCGCTTCAGTCGCGCGAACCGTCAGGGCGCGAGCAACGACTTCGTTCCGCGCCTTGCGCATTAAAACTTCATCTTCAAGGGGCAGGATTGCTCGGGCATGCCCCATGCTCAGCGCACCGTTGACGATGTCATCTTTAAGTTGCCGGGGAAGCTTCAACAGACGCAGTGAGTTGGCCACCGTGGAACGATTTTTACCAACCCGTTTGGCGACCTCTTCCTGGGACAGATCAAACTCTGCCACCAGTCGGTGGTAAGCCTCAGCCTCCTCCAACGGGTTGAGATCCTCGCGCTGAATGTTCTCGATCAGCGCAACCTCAAAAGCCCAGTCCTCGCTAACATCCTGAATCACCACCGGAACTTCACGCAAGCCGGCTTTTTGTGCCGCCCGCCAGCGCCGCTCTCCAGCGATGATCTGGTAATGATCCTCTTGACGACGTACCACCAGCGGCTGAATCACCCCTTTTTCCCGGATCGAGGCGACCAGTTCGGCAAGTTTGTCGTCATTGAATATTTTGCGTGGCTGCCCGGCCATCGGCTGCAACTCTTCGAGCGGACAGAGGAAATATTTACGCCCCCCCTCATGAGTCGCCGAACTTAACAGCGCACCAATTCCTTTACCCAACGCAGGTCGTTTCGCCATGATCTGTCAGTCCATCCCTTTGTCGATAATTTCTTTGGCCAGTTCAAGGTAGGCTTCAGCACCGCGCGACGCGATGTCATACAGCAACACCGGCAATCCATGGCTCGGCGCCTCGGACAGTCGAACGTTGCGAGGAATAACCGCTTTAAAAACCTGTGCGCCGAAATGGTTGCGCATCTCATCTTCAACCTGTCGTGACAGATTGTTGCGTCCGTCATACATGGTCAGCAAAATACCCAGCAACGTCAGTTCGGGGTTGAGATCCTGCTGGAGCAGCTTGACCGTCTGCAACAGATGGCTGAGCCCCTCCATGGCGTAAAATTCACACTGCAACGGCACAAGCACCGCGTCGGCCGCAGTTAATGCATTGATCGTCAATAAACCCAGCGAAGGGGGGCAATCGATAATAATGTAGTCATAATCGTCCCGCAATTCCTTGAGTACCCAGAGCAACTTTTTTTCTCGGGAGATGGCCGACACCAGCTCAATTTCCGCACCGGCCAGGTCAGTGTTGGACGGCAGCACGGCGAGTTTTTCAAGTGCCGTTTTAACAATGATTTCAGAGGGATGAACGGAACCCTGCAGCACGTGATAGATGGTCAGTTCCTGCGCACTCTTGTCGACTCCGAGCCCACTGCAGGAATTGGCCTGCGGATCCATATCAACCAGCAGGGTCCGCTTTTCGGCAACGGCCAGCGACGCCGCCAGATTCACTGCCGTCGTCGTCTTGCCGACCCCGCCTTTTTGGTTGGCTACCGCGATAATGCGCGCCACGTAGAGTACCTCACCAGATAAATTGAATTAGAATTAGAGTTGCGCAGGGTATCATAAACCCTCGGGGATTGGAAAGAAGAAACAGACCAAAAATCAGTGCCTTTTCTACACTGCATGATCTTGTGTTGCTATTCTTAGCCGCCCCAACATATCGTGGCTAACCGTTGTTTTTAAGGATCAATAACTGCCGTTCCGAACCACTGAACGGCAACCTTAAGCGGCGCACTTCAACCAACTCCAGGCCGTATTTCTTCACGGTCTGCGCAGCACCCGTCACTTCATGCTCCCCTTCCGGGCCCTTCATTGCTACCAACCGACCTTTCGCCGTCAGCAAAGAAGCGGACCATTCAACGAGTTTGTTAAGGTCGGCAACGGCACGCGCAGTGATTAAGGAAAAACCGCTTCGACCCCTGTCTGTCATCGCAAAGTCTTCAATTCGCCCATGCTGGGGGTAAAAACCGGTCAGCGCCAACTGACGACCGATATGGCGCTGAAAGTTGACTTTCTTGCGCACCGCGTCGAGTGACCAGATATCCACCTCCGGTCGCGCGATTTTCAGTGGTATCCCCGGCAAACCGGCACCAGAACCGAAATCGAGAACACTTTCATCGCCGGATAATAGTGGCAAAAGGGTCATAGAATCGAGCAGGTGTTTTTCCAGCGCAACCAGCGGATCATCAATTGCAGTTAAATTAATACTGCCACTCCAGCGCATGAGTTCATCAAGAAATGCCAGCAGGCGTGCTTGTCGTGGCGGATCCAGTTCGAGCTCAAGCTGCTTCAACCCGGCGTCTAAATAATGCTCAAGTTTCACGCACGCCCCGTTTCAACATCACCGAGAGAATTGCTATCGCTGCCGGAGTTATCCCCGGAATACGCCCCGCCTGGCCGAGAGTTGCCGGCTCTATCCGGGAGAGTTTCTCCCTCACCTCGGCGGACAGTCCATTGATGTCAGCATACGGAAACCCCGGCGGAATCTTGACTTCCTCAACCTTGCGCAGTCGCGCAACCTGCTCCTCCTGACGCTTGATATAGCCGGCATATTTTGTTTCTATCTCTAATTGTTCCAGCACCCTGGGCGCCAGTTCCGCCAACCCTGAATGGAGAAAGAGCAGGTCCCTGATAAAAATATCGGGACGTTTCAGCAATTCATACAAGGTCGCGCCGTTACTCATTTTTTCGAGACCAAGACGGGCCAGGTCTGCGTGTTGTGAAGGAACGATTCGGGTTGCATTAAGCAGTATACTCCCTCGCTCAACCTCCCCCATCTTAACACAGTACCTTTTCCATCGATGGTCATCAACCAGTCCGACCTTGCGGCCAATCGTCGTTAAACGCCGATCAGCATTATCTTCACGCAGCAGCAGTCGATATTCGGCACGCGAGGTAAACATCCGATACGGCTCGGTTGCCCCGAGGTTGACCAGGTCGTCGATCAGCACCCCGACATAGCCCTGATCACGTCCGATAATGATCGCTTCTTCCCCCCTGGCCTTCCGCGCGGCATTGATCCCCGCAATCAGCCCTTGCGCCCCGGCTTCTTCATAACCGGAAGTTCCATTGATTTGTCCCGCATGAAACAGCCCACTGACGCGTTTGGTTTCAAGCGTCGGGCGTAACTGGGAAGGGTTGACGTAATCATATTCAATAGCATATCCCGGGCGGACAATCTCGACCCGCTCCAAACCGGGGATGGTCCGCAGAAATGCGAGCTGCACGTCCGCCGGAAGGGATGTTGAAACCCCGTTCGGGTAGTACTCAAGACTGTTACGCCCCTCCGGTTCGAGAAATATCTGGTGGCGATCCTTTTCGGGAAAACGTACCACCTTGTCCTCGATCGATGGACAGTAGCGTGGACCGACCCCTTCAATGATCCCGCTATAAAGGGGGGACCGGTCAAGTCCGGAGCGAATCGCGTCATGCGTCCGTTGATTAGTCCATGTCGTGTAACAGGGGAGCTGTTCAACATCTAGTTGATCATTGAGAAAAGAGAAGGGTTGCGGGGGGTGGTCACCATACTGCGGTTCCAGTGAAGAAAAATCGATGGAACGCCCGTCCAGACGCGCCGGGGTTCCGGTTTTCAAGCGCCCCACATCAAATCCAAGTTCACGCAAATGATCGGAAAGACCTACCGATGGTGGCTCTCCAGCCCTCCCCCCGGCATAACTGTTCAGGCCGACATGTATCAGCCCGCGCATAAAGGTTCCGGTCGTCAATACCACGGTATCCCCTTCGTAGTGCACACCATCGACAGTCGCCACCCCACCGACCCGACCATTTACCACCATCAGCCTGGCGACGGCTCCCTGTTTGAGGTCAAGCAATGCCTGTCGCTCGATAACACCTTTCATCCGGTCCCGATAGAGATAACGATCTGCCTGCGCGCGTGAAGCGCGCACCGCCGGGCCCTTGCGTGTATTGAGGGTACGAAACTGGATACCGGTTGCATCGATATTCAACCCCATCTCCCCGCCCAGCGCGTCAATTTCGCGCACCAGGTGACCCTTGGCCAAACCACCGATTGCCGGATTGCACGACATCTGCGCAACGGCATCAAGATTAAGGTTCAACAGCAACGTACTGCACCCCATACGCGCCGCTGCCAGAGCCGCCTCGCACCCCGCATGCCCTGCCCCAACCACGATTACCTGATAACGCTTTCCGTATGAAATCATCTTGTTACCCCAAAATGTTTCACGTGAAACATTTATTTGCCGATACAAAAACGTTCAAAGATAATATTCAACACGTCGTCAGGGGTTGTTTCACCCGTAATTTCGCCGATCGCGAAAAGGGCCTCGCGTAAGTCATAAGCAAGAAACTCTGCCGACAAACCGGCAGCGAGCTGCTCGTAAAAGGAAGCTATCTTAGCTGAACAGCGCGACAAGGCCTCAAAGTGGCGAGAATTGGAAAGACACAACGACTCCCTTCCAGCGGCACCCGAGACCGAAAAACGCTGAAAGATGGCCTCCCGCAGCGCGGCCAAACCAAAACCGGTTTTGGACGAAAGCTCGATCCTTTCGAGCTCCGAGAAAGGGGCAAGCAACGGTTTTTGCGCGAGGTCACTTTTGGACACAACCAGCAAAGTACGCTGCAGATCACAGAACTTCAGCGCATAAAGATCATCATCCGACACACCGCAATTGCCATCAATCAGCAAAAGCTGCAAATCAGCAGCAGCGATCTTCTGTTGGGACCGCCGCACACCTTCCGCCTCGACTCGATCGTCGGTGCGACGGATTCCAGCGGTATCGACCAGGCGTAAAGGAAGCCCGTTGATGGTCAGTCCTTCTTCGATAAAATCACGCGTGGTACCCGGGATATCGGTCACGATGGCGCGCGACTCACCAAGCAAAGCGTTCAACAGGGAACTTTTGCCAACATTCGGGCGACCGACAATTAATATCGATATCCCCTCACGTAAAACACGTCCTGAATCGAAAGAAGCAAGCAAGGTGTCCATGTCCGCTATAAGTTGCTGCGCAGCGCACGATAGTTGTTCATTGTCGGGAAGAGCAATCTCCTCATCAGGAAAATCGATGTAGGCCTCAACCAGCGCAACGAGATCGCGCAAGCGGACAGAAAGTTTTTCCATCTCACGATAGAGTCCACCATCCATCTGTTGCACGGCCAATTGACGTGCTGCATCAGAGCGCGCCTTAATGACGTCGACCACCGCCTCGGCCTGGGTCAGATCAATCCGGCCATTGAGAAATGCGCGTTGGGTGAATTCCCCCGGTGCAGCCAGGCGCAGACCTTCCTCAAGAAGAAGCCGTTGCACACGGTACAACACGGCACTCCCGCCATGACAGTGAAATTCGACAACATCTTCGCGGGTATAAGAAGCCGGCGCACGCATCAAAACAGCCATCACCTCGTCAACCAGCTCACCAGTCAATGTATAAATATGGCCATAATAGAGTCGGTGCGAAGAAAAGGCGGTGAGCTTCTTTGCTGGTCTAAAAAAACGCGTTAACGCCGTCTCGGCCAGGGGACCGGAAATTCGCAAGATACCAACCCCACCCTCACCTGGTGGGGTTGCAGGGGCAATGATCGTGTCGGTGTATGACACCCTAGCCACCACAAGCGGCAATAAATACCTTCCGCTCAAACCCCTGGCCGATCGAACGAAAGGCGATATCCGGGTCACCCTTGAGTGCCTGATGAATAATACGACGCTCATCGGGAGAAAGAAGGTCCGTCGTAACAGGCTGCCCTGAACGCTTCACCTGACCTGAGAGGCGGCCAGCGAGTTGGCGTAAAAAGCGCTCTCGACGAACCCGGTAGCGATCGATATCGATGACCAGGCGAGTTCGATCAGCAACCAGACGATCAGTCAGGGCGACGGTAAGGAGCTGGAGGGCTTCGAGGGTTTGCCCGTGACGACCAATGATCAATGAAGATTCTTCGCTGGTAATAATGAGATCGATCACTTCGCGGCCAGGACATACCGCAACCGACCCGGAAAGATTTGCAAGGGACAATAAGTGTTCAAGAATGGCGCGGGCCACACAACCACGATCAGTTAAAACGACCCGCACCAGAGCAGGTTTGCGCCCCAAAAAACCGAAAAAACCGCGCGTCGGCATGCGCAAAATTTCAACGTCAACATCGGCCCGCGAACAGCCCAACTGTGTTAGCGCAGACGCAACCGCCTGGTCGACCGTTGCGCCGACCTGCTCCAAAGACAAAAGATCCTCAACCATAATAGCTGCTCATCAATCATGACGGTTTTTTATTAATAAAATACTGTTGCGCAATCGTTAGTACGTTGTTGACCAGCCAATAGATAACCAGCCCCGACGGAAAATTCAGAAAGAGGAAGGTGAAAATTATCGGCATAAACATGAAGATTTTCGCCTGGGTCGGGTCCATTGTACTGGGTGACATCTTCTGCTGAATAAACATGGTGATCCCCATAACTACCGGGGTAATGTAATAAGGGTCCTTCGCGGACAAGTCGGTCAACCACAAACCGAATGAGGCGTGACGCAGATCGATGGTGCCCAGCAAGGCTCGGTAGAGAGCGAAAAACACCGGTATCTGCACCAGCATCGGCAAACAACCGCCCACCGGGTTAACCTTCTTTTCCTTATACATTTCCATGACCGCCTTGTTCATCTTTTCGCGGTCATTCTTGTATTTTTCTTTCAACTTGGTGATTTCAGGTTGCAGCTGCTGCATCGCCTTCATTGAGGCGTAACTCTTGTGTGTCAACGGCCAGAACAGTGCCTTGATCAGGATCGTTAGCAGAATAATGGAAACACCGTAATTACCGATATAGCCGTAAAAAAACTTAAGTATATGTACCAGAGGTTCGGCAATAATGGCAAAAAAACCGTAATCTATAGACTCAACGAGGCGATGGCCGACGATTTGAAGCTGATCTGGATCACGCGGGCCAAAATAAAGGAGGTAATCGAGCTTCCGGGTTTCTTGCGGGGCCAGCGTCATCAACGGGCTGATGAAAGTATTTTCGACGCTCTGCGCGGTCAATTCCAGCTTGACTTGTTCTGCAGCGGAATTGAGCGGTACCGCCACCGACATGAAATATTTGGTTTCAAACCCGCTCCACACCGGAGCGATAAAAGACTTGGAACCTTTTTTAAGATCCTTGGGAGCAACCGTCTCAACTTCCTCACCAACCAAAGTCATCGGACCGACAAATTCGTACATCGCCCCCTTATCGGAATCATCCCACAATTCAACCAGGGTCAACGAGGATTGTCCGCGCAAAGGCTTGAGACTTGTGTTTGTCAACTGCTGCGTAAGGTCGATCGTATAGCGATCGGCATAAAAAGTATAAGACTTCTCCAGCAACGCCCCGGAAGGAGTGCGCGCAGTAAAAACCACCGTTTGACTGTCATTCCTGCTCAGGTTGAGCGACGACGCGGTAGTTGATAAAGAGAAGGGGGTCTGCGCGGATAAAGAAAATTCTTCGGTCCCGGAAGAACGTAGCGTCGCCAGTTGCAAGGAAGGGCTATTAATAACAGTGAAGGGGGCATCACTGTCCGCTTCCTGCCGATATTTTTTCAATTCTATTGACTTCACCACCGCGCCGACACTTGACAACTGGAGACGATAAAGGTCGGTCTCAACCAGCAGCATACGCTCTTCTGTGGAGGTCGTTTCGATTCGGTCGGTGAGGTGGTCAGTATTCTCTACACCATGGCGATTGACCGCATTTGTCAGCGACGCAGTTACAGGCAGCGCGGCGGGTTCATCGGCTTTAGAGGATAACCCGACGGTTGTCGGAGGCGTTACGACCTCAGTCGTCGCCGTGACCGGAGGGGCAGGCTGCGCGGGAAACAAAAAATTATAACCGAGCCAGACAACAGCCATCAAGGTCAGTGCGATGATTAAGTTTTTATTGTTCTCTTCCATCAAAAAAACTCCAGGGTAACAGAAAATTGATTAACGAAGGGGGTCATAACCGCCGGGATTCCATGGATGACAACGCCCCAAACGCAACACTCCCAGCCACACGCCACGGACGATACCGTAACGTACGATCGCCTGATGCATATACAGTGAGCAGGAAGGATAAAAACGGCAGTTTGGACCGAGCAGTGGCGATATGAGAAATCGATATCCGTCGATCAGTCTCAGGATTGCTTGTGTCAGCATCGATCTCAATCTTCAGGATGTGACGCGACCGCACCGATCATGAGGAGAATGTCCAGCTCCGCATGCAGTTGCGAAGAGGAAAGAACGGCTGTGCCGGGTCGGGCTATAATGGAAATATCGGCGGCTGTAGGCAGCCGCCGATAATGAATTCTGACATACTCCCGGATCATTCGTTTCACGCGATTGCGAACCACTGCGCCACCGACTTTGCGGCTGACGGTGATCCCCACACGGCAGGCGCACACTGAATCACGTCGACAAACAACAATCAAGAAATTTTTTGTACGCAGCTTACGACCGTTTAGCCACGTTTGCTGATATTGATGACGTTTACGTAAACGATTTTCCTTCGGAAAAGTATATTCTGCGCAAGATTGAATAATAACAAGACCATCAATAATCGTTATTTTACAGGGGTCGTTGCCGCGAGCACTCTGCGCCCGCGTGCACGCCGACGCTTGATAACAGCGCTGCCATTTTTACTGCGCATCCGTTTGCGGAATCCGTGGGTTCTTTTCCGGCTGATTCGACTCGGCTGATAGGTTCTTTTGGACATGCTCTTATAAACTCCTTACTTTAACGAATTTTAGGCAAAGGGTACTTTTAAACAGATCAAAAAGCTTTGTCAAGAGCAAAATTCCGGATTCACCTTAAGTGTTTATTTCAAACGGAAGCAAACATGAAAAACAACTTGCAAATAAAAGGGACGTTTGCTAGCGTGCAGTGTCATTATACAAACACCCGACAACCGCTTAACACCTGAAGAAAATACACTTATTTAAATATCCACACCCTGTCAACAAAGTGTGGATAAATCGTTGTATCAAGAGGAAAACAACCGGTTTTATGGAAGATATCTGGCAAAAAATTCTTGATCATCTCGAGAAAAAGCTTAATCCTCAGCATTTTAAAACATGGATAAAACCCCTTCGCTTCAAAGGAATCGACAACGGTCGTGTATGTCTGGAAGTTCCGAATCGTTTTATCCATGACTGGGTGCGCGATAACTACACTGAAATCATTTGTGAAACCCTGTCCGACATCGGTACTGATTATCAGGTCACTTTTAAAATAAATAAAGATTTAAAGCGTCCCGTCAGTGAAACAACTTTTCCGATCACCAATGACAAACAAGAAAAATCAGCAGAAAAAAAAGATAAGAAAAATTTAAATAATAACGAGTCCCCATTTAATTGTGCCAACCATTTTAACATTAACGAAAAATATACATTCAATGAATTTGTTTCAGGTTCTTCCAACCAGTTTGCATTTGCCGCAGCAATGGCGGTAGCAAATAAACCTGCTACAACCTATAACCCACTCTTTATCTATGGAGGAGTAGGGCTTGGCAAAACCCACCTGATCAATGCCATTGGTAATCACATTATTGCGGCAAATCCGAAAGTGCGCGTTTGTTATTACACATCAGAAAAATTTATGAACGAGCTTATTAATTGTCTGCGCTACGCAAAAATGGATGAATTTCGCAATAAATTTCGTTCGATGGATATCCTGTTGATTGATGACGTTCAGTTTATCGCCGGCAAAGAGCGAACCCAGGAAGAGTTTTTTCATACATTTAATGCGCTTTATGAATCGAATAAACAAATTGTCGTTACATCGGATAAATTTCCCAAAGATATTCCAGGGCTGGAAGAGCGCTTGCGCTCCCGTTTTGAATGGGGATTAATAGCTGATATACAAGCGCCTGATGTTGAAACAAAACAGGCAATTTTAAAAATGAAAGCTGAACAGAACAGCATAAAATTGCCTGAAGACGTATGTTATTTTATTGCAAATTCGGCCAGCAGTAATGTTCGTGAGCTGGAAGGTTATCTCGTCAGAATTGGCGCATATGCCAGTTTGACTTCAGCCACAATCAATATAAACATGGCCAAAGACGTTCTTAAAGATATTCTGGTTGAAAAAAACAGGGAAACAAGTATTGAGGATATTCAAAAAACTGTTGCCTCTCATTTCAATATAAAAATTTCAGATTTAAAATCCCCTAAAAGACTTAAAGCATTAGTACTCCCTCGACAAATAGCTATGTATATATCACGTCAAATTACTTCCAGTTCTTATCCTGAAATAGGAGAAAAATTTGGTGGCAAGGATCATTCAACCATTATCCATGCCATAAAAAGAATTGAAAGTCGACTTGCTGATGATTTTCAACTGGAAAAAACTATCAACACCCTTAAAGCCAGTTTGGAGAGATAAGGTGTTAACAGGTGTGGGTAATTGTTCACAAATAGACTTTTTTTGAAAATTAAAATTGTCACCTGTTTATAAAAAATATTTATAAACAATTTTATCAATCAAAAAAATCTTTATAAAACAGTTAATTATGCCGATAAAAACAAATCAACAGGACTTATTACTATCTACTATGTTTTTTATAAATATAAATAACAATAACAGGGGGAGGAGTAATCATGGAATTTCAAATTGAAAAAAACATCTTCCTTAAGGGGCTAGGTAAAATTCAGGGAATTGTAGAAAAACGCAATACGATTCCGATTTTGGCTAATGTTCTCATTGAAGCAACAAATAACGGAGAAATTCAGCTGACTGCAACCGACCTGGAAGTAGGTATGCGGGCAAATTATCCGGCACAAGTTGAAAAAACAGGGAAAATAACCGTATCAGCAAAGAAAATTTACGAAATTATCAAGGAACTCCCAGAAACAATACTTTCGTTTAAATCTAAAGAAAATTGTTGGATAGAAATAAAATGTGGAAAAGCCGTTTTTAATATTGTTGGTTTGGCAGCCGATGAATTTCCACACTTTCCAACAGCCGAAGAAACAAAATTTTTAAAAATTGACTGTTCCAAATTGAACAGTTTGATCGAAAAAACAGCACTTTCCATGTCGACAGATGAAAGCAAATATAATTTAAATGGAATATTTTTTAATGTTATATCCGAAGAAGAAAAATATTTTTTACGCTTGGTCGCGACCGATGGACATCGTCTTTCGCAAATAGACCATTGTATTGAACAAACAAATATTGATGAGTTATTTGATGGCGTTATTTTTCCACGTAAAGGAATAACTGAACTTAAAAAAATAACAGATGAATCAGAAGACTATATAGAAATAGGAATTCAAGACAATAATGCTGTGATCAGTAAAGATAAAACGCTGATTGTTATGCGACTTGTTGATGGAGATTTTCCGGATTATAAAAGAGTTATTCCAAAAAATAATATGCATAATGTTGTAATTCCCCGTAATGATTTTCTTCATGTATTGAAAAGGATGTCAATTTTAACAAGTGAAAAATCACGTGGTATAAAAATATCTTTAACACTAAACAATGTAAATATTTCGTCATCGAATCCAGAATTAGGTGAATCACACGAGGATCTTGGAGTTGATTATTCCGGACCGGAAATGATTATAGGTTTTAATGTTCGTTTTATGATTGATATTTTGCAAATACAACAATGTGAAAATATTATTCTTAAATTAAATGATAATATTTCTCCTGGAATAATAGTTCCAGATGATAATGACGACTATTTAGCTGTTATTATGCCAATGCGTTTGTAATTTATTAAATAATAAAATTATTTTAAAAGTCTTTTAAATGTGAATAAAAAATGTATTTAAGAAGACTTACATTGCGAAACTATCGCAATTTTATCGAACAGACATATATCACCAACGCTAATATAAGTGTTATTTATGGAAGGAATGCACAGGGTAAAACAAATCTTCTCGAAAGTATTTATTTACTAGGTAATTATAAAAGTTTCAGGGCACAGCGAAATAGTGAACTGATAAGAAACAATACAGCAAAAGCTGAAATACATGCACTGATCGCAACAGGTGGGGTAGAACATCACATTACGATGAGTATCGACCGGGATAGTAAAAATATCACGGTTGACGGAAAAAAATCGATTACTCCGGAAAAAATATCCGGTTTATTGCGCCCTGTACTTTTTTCACCCGAAGAAATCGGGATTATAAACGGACCACCAGCGGAACGACGGGCATTAATTGATCGAGCTATATTTCATACCAATCCTGAATTTTTGATTCTTGCACGAAAATTTAACCGGGTATTGCGTCAGAGAAACAAAATACTCAGAACAGATGCGCAGGCACAGGAATTAAAAATATGGAGTGAGTATCTCGTTCAATATGGTGCCGCGATCAGGGATGAGCGCAAAAAATATGTGACGCGGCTTGTGCCGCGACTGAAAAAAATATATCAACAGATAGTCTGCGATAGACCAGATGAACGCGAAAACATAGATTTAATCATAAATGAGGGGGACGATATACATTCCGCAAACCAGTTGCGTGATGAGTTGGACCGGGTTCTGGAACGCGAAAAAATACACAAGACAACCCTGGCAGGACCTCAGCGCGATGATCCCTTATTTAAAATTGACGGGCGATTACTGCGTCAGTTCGGTTCTCAAGGCCAAAAAAAATCATATATTCTGGCATTTAAAATCGCCCAAATTGAAGATCTTGAAAAGCAGTTCGGTGTTCCACCGCTACTTTTACTCGATGACTTTGCCGGGGAACTCGATTTTGGACGGCGTCAGTTTCTTTTTGAATATTTATGTCAACATCGGGGGCAGGTCTTTATCACAACAACGGATAAAAACATATTAAGTAACACTATTTTTCACGACGTGGACTATTATTGCGTCGATCAAGGAATCCTGAGCAGGGACTAACTGGAATACCGAGGTTTGCATGACAACAATAAACGAAAACAGTTACGGCGCAGACAGTATTAAAGTACTTGAGGGTTTATCTGCCGTGCGCAAACGTCCGGCTATGTATATTGGATCAACCAGTGCCAACGGTCTCCATCATCTGGTCTACGAAGTGGTGGACAACTCCATAGACGAAGCCCTGGCTGGACACTGTGATGAAATTTTGGTGACTATCCATGTCGATGGATCGGTGACAGTGAAAGATAATGGTCGCGGAATTCCGGTTGATATGCATCCGACCCAGAAGAAAACCGCTGCCGAAGTTGTCATGACAGTACTTCATGCCGGTGGCAAATTTGATAATGACAGTTATAAGGTGTCTGGTGGCTTGCACGGGGTCGGTATCTCGGTCGTTAATGCCCTGTCGGAGCGCCTGGAGTTGGAAATTCGACGCGGTGGCAAGATCTATCGGCAGAACTATGTGCGCGGGGTGCCTGAATTTGATCTGCGCGAAGATGGCGAAACGATCAAGCGCGGTACCCGTATTACCTTCTGGCCAGATCACGAAATTTTCGAGACGACAGATTTTTCATTTGAGACCCTTTCACAACGGTTACGGGAACTGGCTTTTTTGAATGCCGGGATCAAGATCAGAATTCTCGACGAACGCTCCGACAAGGAACATGATTTTTTTTATGAGGGAGGGATTATTTCCTTCGTCGAATATATCAATCGGGCAAAAAACCCTATTCATCCCCAACCGATCTACTTCAGTGGCGAAAAAGGCGGAGTCGCGATCGAAGTTGCAATTCAGTATAATGACGCTTACGACGAAAAAATCTTTGCCTTTGCCAACAATATCAACACCCATGAGGGAGGAACCCACCTGGTCGGATTCAAGGCGGCTTTGACCAGAACGATGAATAATTACGCCACGGCCAACAATTTACTTAAAAATATCAAGGCAACGGTTTCGGGTGACGATCTACGCGAAGGAATGGCAGCGGTCATTTCTGTCAAGATTCCTGATCCGCAGTTTGAGGGGCAGACCAAAACCAAGCTCGGAAACTCGGAGGTCAAGGGTTACGTCGAAACAATGATGAATGAAAAGTTATCGACCTTCCTCGAAGAAAACCCGGCCGTTGCAAGAAAGATACTGGAAAAGGGGATTGAAGCCGCACGGGCCCGTGAAGCCGCGCGCAAGGCGCGTGACCTGACCCGGCGCAAGGGCGCTCTTGACGGCCTGGCGTTGCCGGGAAAACTGGCCGATTGCCAGGAAAAAGATCCGGCTCTGTGCGAAATTTATCTGGTCGAGGGCGATTCTGCCGGCGGCAGTGCCAAACAGGGGCGAGAACGTCGCTTTCAGGCAATTCTGCCGCTCAAAGGAAAAATTCTCAACGTTGAAAAAGCCCGCTTTGACAAAATGTTATCCTCCCAGGAGATCCGGACACTGATCACAGCGATGGGAACCAGTATCGGCAAGGATGACTTCAACCTCGAAAAACTGCGCTACCATCGTATCATTATCATGACCGATGCCGATGTCGACGGATCGCACATTCGTACCCTGCTGCTGACTTTCTTTTTTCGGCAAATGCCGGAGTTGGTCGAACGCGGATACCTCTATATCGCGCAACCGCCTCTCTTTAAAGTCAAACGCGGCAAGAAAGAGATGTATCTCAAGGACGAAGAAACTTTGCAGGACTACCTCCTCAATGAAGGGGTAGAGGGGATGACGGTGCGCATGGACAACGGCAAGATCCTACGCGGCAAACAGATCATCCCGACCTTACGCAATATTATCGACTTCAACCAGCATTTC
Source organism: Desulfuromonadales bacterium (assembly GCA_029210745.1). Lineage (GTDB taxonomy): Bacteria > Desulfobacterota > Desulfuromonadia > Desulfuromonadales > JAHYIW01 > JAHYIW01. Next base: position 34,894 of record JARGFI010000004.1, on the reverse strand, counting down.
GACAAAATGCTGCTCAAGGGGGTCAACAGCGAGGTTCTGAAGGTCTTTATCAAGGGGAAAATTGTCAATGGCTTTGCCGATCTGGCTGACTTGGAGCCGTTGGCCGAGAAGCTGCGTCAGGTTGCTCCGGAAGCCACCATCAGTGTTGCGCCGGAAAACGGTTTTCTGCTCTTTACCCTGGGCAACGTACGGGCACGAATTGATCGTCACATGCTTGAGCAGCTTTCGACCCATGAATATAAACTGTTAATTCAGGCCTATCGGCTGGTGGAAGATATCTGCCGCAACGAGGAGGCGCTGATCAGCCAGGATGAAAAGAATGACAGCCGGGTGGCCTCGCGCCAGGGACTGCTCCAGTTTTTCCTCGATCGCGCCAAAAAAGGGATCTATATTCAGCGCTACAAAGGACTGGGAGAAATGAATCCCGAGCAACTGTGGGAGACGACGATGGATCCGGACCGGCGCATATTGTTGCAGGTCAAGATTGAGGATGCGGTGGAAGCGGACGCGATATTCACCGTGCTGATGGGAGACCAGGTTGAGCCACGCCGTGAATTTATCGAAAAAAATGCTCTCAACGTGGTGAATCTGGACGTCTAAAAATGACCGGTTGAAAGGGCATTGCAAGATGCTGCGGCCAACCTGATTTTCGGAGGAAAAAAATGCTTTCCGAACAGAATAAAATTTCCGTCAATATCGAAGACGAGATGCGCAAGTCGTACATGGAGTACGCAATGAGCGTGATCGTCGGTCGCGCGCTGCCTGACGTACGCGATGGACTCAAGCCGGTTCATCGGCGGGTTCTCTTCGCCATGAATGAATTGGGGAACGAATACAACAAACCCTACAAAAAGTCGGCGCGGGTCGTCGGTGATGTCATCGGTAAATACCACCCGCACGGTGACTCTGCGGTGTATGACACGATCGTCCGTCTGGCGCAGGATTTTTCCATGCGTTACCCGCTGGTCGATGGTCAGGGAAACTTTGGCTCGATCGACGGCGACTCTGCTGCGGCGATGCGTTATACCGAAATCCGCATGGATCGTTTATCCCAGGAACTGCTTGCCGACCTCGACAAGGAAACCGTTGAATTCGGACCTAACTACGATGATTCGTTGCAAGAACCACTGGTTTTGCCATGCAAATATCCGAACTTGCTGGTCAACGGTTCCGAGGGGATCGCGGTCGGTATGGCGACCAAAATTCCACCGCACAACATGGGCGAAGTGATTGATGCGCTGATCGCGATCATTGACCGTCCCGATCTCGGCTTCGAAGAACTGGTGACCCTGATCAAAGGACCTGATTTTCCGACCGCAGGTTTTATCCTTGGCTACGACGGGATTCGCGATGCGTATCGTACCGGGCGCGGCATTGTGCGCATGCGCGCCAAAGCGATGGTCGAGAAGGACAAACGCACCGGACGGGAAAGCATCATCGTCAATGAAATTCCTTTTCAGGTTAACAAGGCCCGTCTGATCGAAAAAATTGCCGATCTGGTCAAGGAACGCAAGATCGAAGGAATCAGTGATCTGCGCGATGAATCCGACCGGGACGGGATGCGGATCGTCGTTGAGTTGAAAAAAGATACCATCCCCCAGGTGATCATCAATCAACTTTACAAGATGACCGCCATGCAATCCTCCTTCGGGATCATTATGCTTGCCATTTGCAGTGGCCAGCCGCGCATCATGCCGTTACGCGAAATGCTCGACAAATTTGTCGAGCACCGCCTCGAAATCGTCACCCGCCGCTGTATTTTTGAGCTTAAAAAAGCCGAAGCGCGCGCCCATCTCCTCGAAGGGTTCAAGATCGCCCTGGAAAATATCGACGAAGTGATCCGCATCATCAAGGCCAGCGCCACCCCTGCTCAGGCCAAGATCGGGTTGATCGAACGTTTCGGCTTCTCGGAAATCCAGGCCCAGGCGATTCTTGAATTGCGTCTGCATCGCCTTACCGGGATGGAGCAGGACAAGATCCTCGAAGAGTACAACCAGATTATGGCGCTGATCAAACGGCTCAAGGAGATCCTCGCCAGCGACCAGGAAATCCTCAAGATCATCAAGGAAGAGTTGACGGATATCCGTGCACGGTTCGGAGATCCTCGCCGGACCGAGATCATTGCCCAGACCGCCGACCTCTCCCTGGAGGATATGATTGTCGAGGAAGATATGGTGGTTACGGTCAGCCACGGTGGTTATATCAAACGCAATGCCGTTTCTCTCTACCGAGCCCAACGCCGCGGCGGCAAAGGCAAGACCGGTATGCGTCCGAAAGAGGAGGATTTTGTCGAGAACCTGTTTATCGCCTCGACCCACTCCTATATTCTGATCTTTACCGATAAAGGGAAGGTCCATTGGCTCAAGGTGCACGAAATTCCCCAGGGGGGGCGTGCGACACGAGGTAAGGCCATCGTCAACCTGCTACAGCTCGGCAACGACGAAAATGTCATGACCATTCTGCCGGTTAAAGAGTTCGTCGAAGGACGCTACATCATCACGGCAACGGAAAAAGGCACCGTTAAAAAAACGGAACTGATGGCGTACTCGAACCCCCGCCAGGGCGGCATCATCGCCCTGAAAATTGATGAGGGGGATCGGTTGATTGCCGCACGCCAGACCGGCGGCGAGATGGATATTTTGCTTGCCAGTCGGGATGGCAAGTCGATCCGTTTTCCAGAGGAGAATGCCCGTCCCATGGGGCGCGACACCCGCGGGGTGCGTGGCATGATGCTCGAAGGCGATGACTGCATCATCGGTATGGAGGTGGTCAGCGATGCGACCGCCGCTTCGCTGGTTACGGTTACCGAAAATGGTTTTGGCAAACGGACCGACCTGACCGAGTACCGGACGCAAAGTCGCGGCGGCAAAGGGGTTATCACCATCAAGACCTCGGAACGTAACGGCAAGGTGGTCGATATCAAGTTGGTCGATGACGATTCTGATCTGATGTTCGTCACCGACCGCGGCAAGGTGTTGCGGACCCGCATTGCAACGATCCGCTCGATTGGCAGAAACACGCAAGGGGTCAGGCTGATGGTGCTGGAAAGCGAAGAACGCATCGTTGCGGTAGCAAAACTGGCTGAAAAGGATGAAGAAATCGACGATGGAATTGGCGAAGCTGAAGAAGAAACTACTGCAGGAGGAATTGCGCCGTCAGAATAAAATATCGCTGCGTCGCAAGCTGGCCTACGCGGTCCTGTTGTTCATCGCGGTCGGTGGAACGGCACTTGGCTGGTACTACTACAATCTGGACAGCATTCTCGCCGGTCGTTTTGCAACGGCGGAGAAGTTGCTGAAGGAGCAACAACCGCAACAGGCTGCGGAGCGTTTTGCGGCGCTGCAACATAATTTCCCCAGCGCGGCAATTGCGCCCGAAGCACTTTTTCGACTGGCCGAAATTCAGGAACTGTATCAACGCAGTTATCGTGAAGCCATCTTGACCTGTACTTTGGTCGAGCGTGATTATCCCGATCACCCCCTGGCACTGGTTGCCCGGGAGCGAGTTGCCCGAATCTACAAAGAACGATTGCACGATAACGAACGGGCGATTACGGTCTATCAGGAACTTGTTGATGCCGGAGTCCCTCACTCCGACCGGCTGATTTATGAAATCGCCGATGCTTATTTTCGCGAGAACAATTTTGAGCAGGCGCGGATCGAGTTTGAGGGACTGATTAAAAACTATCCGCAGAGCACCCTGGTGCCGGAAGCGAGTTACCGGATCGGCGTGGCATACGCACTCGAACACCAGAGTCAGGCCGCAGAGCTGGCCTATCGCCAGGTGGTAGAGGTTTTTCCGAACGATCCGTTCGCACGTGAGGCACAGCTGGGGCTGGCTGGTGTGATGGAAGATCAGGAGCGGTTGCGCGAGGCGCTGACCGTGCTTGAAGGGCTGGTGGGGGTCTACCCCAACCAGAACGTGCTGCAGAAAAGAATTGAACAGGTTCGTGAGCGGATTAACAAGAAACAGAAGGCGATTTAGCATGACACAAAAACCTGTGAACTACACGCTGGTACAGCGATGAAGATCGGCGTCCTCGGTGCGGGCAGCTGGGGAACCACCCTGGCCAACCTGCTCGCCAAAAAAGGTTACCCGGTCACCCTGTGGGCATATGAGGCCGATCTGGTTGAGCGGATCCGGACCCAGCGGATTAATGACCTCTACCTGCCGGGCATTCCCCTTGCGGAAACACTCACCGCGACCAATGATCCGGGGGCGGCGGTGCGCGACAAAGACCTTGTGCTGCTGGTGCCACCGTCGCAGCTGATGCGCCGCGTGGTCGGGGCCGTAGCCGAACAGATCGGGGCGCAGACATTGATCGTTTCGGCCTCAAAAGGGATCGAAAACGAGACCTTGATGACGATGTCCGAGCTGCTCGAAGAAGTCTTGCCACCATTGTTGCGGCGGCACACGGCTTTTTTGTCCGGCCCCTCGTTTGCCAGGGAGACCGCCACTGAACTGCCCACCGCCGTGGTCGCGGCGGCCAAAGACGAGTCTTTAGCCCGCCAGGTTCAAACCATCTTCGCCACAGATTACTTTCGTGTTTATACCAACAGCGACGTTATCGGTGTCGAGCTGGCCGGAGCGCTCAAGAATGTCATGGCACTGGCCGCCGGGGTTGCTGACGGTCTTGGTTTTGGTTACAATTCGCGGGCCGCGCTGATTACCCGCGGACTCACCGAAATGACCCGCATCGGTCTGGCCAAGGGAGCGCAGGCGGAGACCTTTGCCGGGCTGGCCGGAATGGGTGATCTGGTGCTGACCTGCACCGGCGATTTGTCGCGTAATCGCAGCGTCGGGATAGAGCTGGGGCGCGGGCGTGCCCTGGAGGAAATACTGGGGGAGATGAACATGGTTGCGGAAGGGGTCAAGACCACCCTTTCGGCCTGGCAGCTGGCACAAAAACTCAACGTCGAAGCCCCGATTATCGAGCAGATGTTCCGCATTCTCTACGAAAACATTGACCCCCGCCAGGCGGTCAGCGAACTGATGGGGCGTGCGCCGAAGGCGGAAAAACTATCCCGGTAAAGGAGTGCAAGAAATGCGTCGAATAATGGTAATGACTCTTTGTCTGCTGCTGTTTGCGGTGAGTGTTCAGGCCAAACAACAGGTGCTTGTCAAGACCAATATGGGAGACATCAAGCTGGAGCTGGACGAAAAGAAAGCGCCGATTTCGGTGAAAAACTTTCTGGCCTACGTCGATTCCGGCTTTTATAAAAACACGATCTTTCACCGTGTCATCAAGGAGTTTATGATTCAGGGGGGCGGGTTCGATACGGCGCAGAAGAAGAAAGAGACGCGCGCACCGATCAAGAACGAGGCAACAAACGGGCTGAAAAACCAGCGCGGGACGATTGCCATGGCCCGGACCAGCGTGGTCGACAGCGCGACCGCACAATTTTTCATCAACTTGAAGGACAATACCTTTCTCGATTACCGCGCACCGAATCAGCGCGGTTACGGTTACGCAGTCTTCGGCAAGGTGGTTGAGGGGATGGCTGTCGTCGATAAAATCGGCACCGCACCGACCCGCAAAATCAACGCGCGCTTTCAGGACATGCCGACCCATCAGGTGGTAATCACCGACATCGTGCGGGTTGAAGCGGCTCCAAAGAAAAAATAACCAGGCCGGTCACAGACCGGGGGGCACGGATGAACAGCATCCGGATAATGACATACAATGTAAGTGATTGCTGCGGCGGGGATAACGAGGAGAATCCGGGGCGGATTCTTGACGTGATCGGCCACGCCGCGCCCGATGTCGTCGCCTTGCAGGGGCTGACGACCGGAAAGATGGAGGACCAACTTCAGTTCCTCGCCACACAGCTGGGGATGAAGGCGTATCGTAGTCCGCATCCGACCGGCAACGCTTTTCTTTCCTACTACCCTCTCAAGGGGCTGCAACAGGTCGAATTGGGGGGCGCGGGGTGTTCATTGCGCGCCGACCTGCATACCGACAACCGGTGTATCCACCTTTTTAATGTGCGCCTGAGTACCGGACGGGAGTTGCGCCGCGAGCAGATCACGCATTTACTCGGTTCCGATCTGCTCGGCAACGTCAATCTGGTTTGCCCGCTGCTGGTGCTCGGTGATTTCGGCGATTTTTTCTGGTCGCCAAGCAATCTGGCGTTAACCATGGCGCTGCGCAAGGCGCGGCGTCCGCTCTTCAACGGCACCTATCCGGCGCGTTTGCCCCTTGTTCCCCGCGATCGTGCCTACCTGCGCGGCAACCTGCGTATTCTCGAAAGCAGTATTGATCGCACCATCATGGCCCGCCAGGCGGCAACACACCTGCCGCTGACCCTGACCATACAGATTGTCGATCTGCGTCATTATCTTACGCTCGAAAAAATTCCGCGCGCCCGGCGCATGGAAGCCGCCCCCGGCTGACCATGACCCCCGCGTCTGCCCCTCGCCTGCCCGCTACCGACTATCGAGAGCTGGTTGCCCACTACCCCGACGCGCATTGCGCGCTCCACTACACCACCCCCTGGGAACTGCTCGTCGCGACGATCCTTTCCGCGCAGTGTACCGATGTACGTGTGAACCTGGTCACCCCCGAACTCTTCAAGCGTTTTCCGCAACCACACTTTTTGGCGGCAGCAGCACCGGCGGAGGTCGAAGCACTCATTCGTTCGACCGGCTTCTTTCGTAATAAAGCAAAAAACCTCATCGCCTGCGCGATGCGCATTGATGCCTGTCACGGCGGCGTTGTTCCGGACACGCTCGACGCGCTGGTCGCTCTCCCCGGCGTCGGTCGCAAAACCGCCAACGTGGTTTTGGGGAATGCCTTTGGTATTCCGGGGATGGTCGTCGATACCCATGTCGGTCGAGTTTCCTGTCGCCTGGGCTGGACACAACAGACCGATCCGGTTAAGGTCGAGCGCGAGTTGTGCCAGTTGCTGCCCCCGCGGGAGTGGACGATGTGCGGGCATGTGCTGATCGCCCACGGACGGTCTCTATGCAAGGCACCGACGCCGCTCTGTTCGCAATGTTTTATGGTGGAAAGTTGTCCCCAGGTGGGAGTGAAGAGGATGAAGTAACAAAAACAAACGCGAATCTTTTTAATAAAACGCCCCCGCTGCGTTGCCGCAGCGGGGGCGTTTTGCTCGTTGCACGCAGCTGCAGATAAAACTACAGCTGACCGGTGCGGGCCAGCACCCGGATAATAATCTGATAAGAAACAACAATGACTGCCAGCCAGCCGCCGATTAACATAGTTGTCATCATAATAAAACTCCTCGTTCAATAAAGGTCGTGTGATTGTTCGTCAAGTTGCTCGATGGTCAGGGGTCGGGCATCCATCAGTCGCCAGAAATAGGCGATATAGGCCAGGACAAACGGCACGGCAAGAGCAACGTAGCTCATCACGGTCAGGGTGTAGTGACTGCTCGATGCGTTGTAGATGGTGAGGCTGCTCTGCAAATCAAACTTGGAGGGGTAGAAGGCGGTGTTGTTGTATCCAGCCAGCGAGAAGAGTGCCAGTGCGACCAGTACCGTGCCGAGTCCTCCCGCCCAGATGCCGCGACGACTGTCGCGAAAGCGCGCGGCGATTACCGCCCAGACAACCAGCAGCAGGCCAACCAGCAGCAGGCCAAAAACGAGCGGCATGGCGAGCAGGTTGCCGAGGTATTTGCCGGCTTCAAGGGTGACCACACCGGTCTGCGGGGCGACGGCGTAGCCGTCCATGGTTACCAGTCGGAACAGCACAAAGAGCAGAAACGGCAGCGCCAACAGCAGGTTGATCAGGCTTGACTGGCGGCAGCGCCGGTTAAGCGCGTCATGATCAATATTGTTGAGCAGATAAAGCGCACCAAGGACCCGGGCGTGAAAGACCAGAAACAGCCCGAGGGCGACATTGAACGGGTTGAACGCTGCTTCCAGTCCGCGCAAAGGATGTTGCCAGGTGACCAGATTGTAGCCGCTGAGGCTGAAGTTGGATCCGGTAAAGAAAGTGCCGACGGCGGCGCCGATCAGCAGCAAACCAACACTGCCATTGATGAACAGAAAGGTTTCGTAGGCGCGGGCCCCGAGGAGGTTCCCCGGTTTGCGGCGATATTCGTAGCTGACTGCCTGGCCGATAAAGGTAAACAGAATCAATATCCAGACCCAGTAGGCACCGCCGAAACTGGTCGCGTAAAAAAGGGGAAAAGCAGCAAAAAGCGCCCCGCCGAAAAGAACCAGGGTGGTGAAGGTCAGTTCCCATTTGCGCCCCAGGGAATTGATCACCAGCATCTTTTCCTGGGGTGTTTGCGGCACGCTAAAGAGCAGGGTTTGGCCCCCCTGAACAAAGGTCAACATGAGAAAGAGGGCGCCGACCACCGAGGCGATCAGCCACCAGAGTTGCTGGAGTTGGTTGAGTGCGAGTTGTCCGAACATATCAATAATCCTCCGGTCCGCGTTGAATCTGTTTAAGCATGATGCGAATTTCAGCAATCAGCAAGGTGGTAAAGATCAGCAAAAAGAGAAAGAACGTGGTCTGAACCGTGCCGGTGGTCAGGTTGGAATTAGCCACCGTGACCGGCAGCAACCCCTGAATCGCCCACGGCTGACGCCCGACCTCGGCGACCACCCAGCCCATTTCCGAAGTGAGATAGGCGCCCAAGAGACTCACCACGCCAATGCGCAGCAACCAGCGCTGTTCGCTGATACGATCTTGCCAGGCGAAGTAGAGAAAGAGAGCCATGACCACAAGTAACAACGAACCGAGAATGACCATGATGCGGAAGCTGTAGAAAGTTAAGGCGACCGGTGGCACGATGTCCTCGGGACGTTGCAGGTAGCCGTAACCGAGATAGTCCTGATCCGCTCTGAATTGAGCCAGGGCTTCAGCGATAGCGACCTCATCATGCCCTTTTTTCGCCTCCTTGTAGCGCCCCAAAGCGTCAATTGCGCGGCGTCCGCGTTCGATCTTCTCGCCAGCGCCGACGATATTCATCTGCGGATTGCCGTAGACCAGATCGTTGATTCCCGGCACGAAGCTGCCCCAGATCCGGTTAGCCAGCAATGACAATACCCCCGGAACCTCGACTTTTACCAGAAACGGGTCCTGGTCGTCACCGGGCTGTTTGTCTGGATCCAGGATCCCCATCGGCACCAGTCCGCTGGGGACATCGCCATCATAGAGGGCCTCCATGGCGGCAAGTTTCATCGGTTGATAGCGGGCATTGGAGAAAGCCGCTTCGTCACCGGAAAAGGCGACAAAAAGCCCGGCGATCAGCCCGAAAACCGTTGCCACGAGGATACTGCGCCGGGCCAGTTGCAGATGGCGCTGCTTGAGCAGGAACCAGGAGCTGACGGCAACAACGAAAATGGACGCGAGCATGAAACCGGAAGCGCTGGTGTGAGTGAATTTGCTGATCGCCACGGGCGAAAAAAGAACGGCAGCAAAATCGGTCATTTCAAAGCGGGCTAAATCGGGATTGAAGGTCATGCCGACCGGCAACTGCATCCAGCCGTTGGCGACCAGAATCCACAAAGCTGAAAGGTTGGAACCGATCGCTACCATCCAGGTGGCGAAGAGGTGTGTTTTTTTGGACACGCGGTCCCAGCCGAAAAACATCACCGCAAAAAAAGTTGCTTCGATGAAAAAAGCAAAAATGCCTTCAATCGCCAACGGTGCACCAAAAATATCACCCACCATCCAGGAATAGTTCGACCAGTTGGTGCCAAACTCAAATTCCATAATAATGCCGGTCGCGATGCCAATAGCGAAGTTAATGGCGAAAAGGCTCATCCAGAAGCGGGTAATGCGCTTCCATTCCTCGTTGCCGGTTTTAACGTAAAGACTCTCGAAGAATGCCAGTAAAAAGGAGAGTCCCAGGGTCAGCGGCACAAAAATCCAGTGATACATGGCGGTGAGGGCAAACTGGGCGCGAGCCCAATTTACCTGGGTAAAATCGATCTGTTCCAGCACGGTTGCCTCCATGACTGAGGGTTAGTGAGACGACGAACGAACGGTCAGTTGCCCAAGAACATGGGCGGCGCGAGCCTGGTCAGTTGCAAAATTTTCCTCCATCTGATCCGGAAAGAGCAGCCTGGCCAGGGCCACCAGGACCACCAGCTTGATCAGGATTATCGTCCATAACGTTCGGCCGAGACGCATGGAACGAAACCCCTGACAATAAAAATTGAAAATGTTACCGAAAAGATGGAATTTCATTGGTCAGCACCTGATTGTTCTCGTCACCACCGAGCAGCTACGCCATCATGGCTGCGACTTAGTAGTAAATATGACAAATTTTGTAATATTTGTTTTTTTAGCCGAAGCTTTGACCTGTGTCAAGAAATTTTTTTTGTTTCTTTTAATTTTGCAGCATATAGCGCAAAATATATCATCTTTGTGGGCGTTAATAATCGCTCAAATATGCCAGCGGTACAATCTTGCAGGTGTGAACCGATAAGTTGTGTCCAACGCTCCCTCCATTTGCCAGGTGTCGGCGGAGATGGGACTTGCAAAAATTATTAGCTTGTTTTAAAGGATATTCGTACTAGACTTGGAGGAATTCAAAATTAATCGGTTGCGGGAGGAAGATAATGATTAAAGAGATTGGGTTTATCGGTCTGGGGACGGTGGGGCAGCATATGGCGGCGAACCTGACCAAGGGAAGTTTTAATTTGACAGTCTATGATCGTAATCCGGCTGCGGTGGCTGAGCTGGTCAAGCTTGGGGCACGCGCCGCAGCGACCCCTTTCGAGGCCACCAAGGGGCGGGACATGGTGATTGTTATCGTTTCCGCCCCGGATGAGACTCAGGTCATTTTCCCTGGTGCTGACGGGGCACTGGCGGGGCTCGATCCGGGGACCGTCCTCGTTGACATGGGTACGCACTCGTTGGAAACGACGATGGAACTCGCTGATCAGGCCGCTCAGCGCCGCCTGCTGTTTCTTGACGCTCCCGTGTGGGGAACCAAGGAGCATGCCGCCAACGGCTTGTTGACGATCCTTGCCGGCGGGGATTCAAGTCTGATCAGCCGTTGTCGCGAAACCTTTGCTTTCTTCGGTTTAAACATTATCCATGTTGGTGATGTCGGAGATGCCACGAAAATGAAGTTTGTGGTCAACCTGGTTCAGGCCGAGTTGATGGTTGCCCTCTCGGAAGGGTTGGTGCTTGGTGAAAAACTTGGTTTCAAGGCCGACAAAATTCTTGAGGTACTTGACTCCGGCGGGGTGGCCTCGCCACTTTTTCACGCCAAGGGGCGTTCAATTTCACGGGGCGACTTTTCACGCAATCTCGCCCTCAAATACGTTCAGGATCAGTTGCTGCTGGTTCAGGAAGACGCCAGCCAATCGGGGCTCAAACTGCCTGTCGCTGATGCGGTGGTCGGGGTCTTTGCCCAGGCCATCAAGGATGGTCGCGGCGAGGAGGATTTTTCGGCGGTGGTCAAGGTTTTGCGCAAATAATCGGCACATTGAGTCAGACGATTTTACCAGGGGCACCCGATCGGGCGCCCCTTTTTTCAGATTGCGATGTCGGCTGCTGCCGTCTGCGTCGCCGGTTTTGCCGTGCTGAACAACACCAGGGCGATAAAATCTTCTTCACGGCTGAAGGTAAAACAAAAATTGTGCTCATAGGCAAGCAGGGCCACCGGCTCAATCTGTTTGGGGCCGCGCAACTTGAAGAGCACCCGCTCTCCCGCCGCCAGTCGATCACCAAAACGCCCGGTGACGACAAACTCGATACTGCCGCGACTGCGGGTCAAATCGATCATATTGCCGTCAGGTTCGGTGGCGAAATGATCGTCAAGGCGAATCACCTGGGCCTTCTGGCTCCCCTCTGCGGCGGTCAGGTCACGCACCGTGCCCCCGCCACCGATGAGGAAATTATCTTCGATAACAAATCGCCCGAGAGGCCCGTTTTCCAGATAAAGATCGGCGGCGATTGCCTTTTTCAGGGCAAAGATTACCGTGCCGCTTTCGCTGCCGTGCAATTCGGCGGCATGGCGTTCGATGACCTCCAGCGTAGACGAATCGAGCCGTTCTTCGATATCGACACAGACGGCTGAACCTTCGGCGGTCGCCAGTTTCAGGGTGTAGGTCTCCCCTTTTTGTAGTGGCCGTTTCCCCAGCCAGAAAACGCCGGCCTTGATTTCCTCGGTCACGATCGGCAAATCGTTGGAGGGGGCCAGCACTTCGCCGCGCTCCACAAAAATTTCTTCATCAAAGGTGAGACCAATACTCTCCCCGGCCCCGGCAACCTGCGCTCCGCCCTGCGGCCAGCGCTCGATCGACTTAACCTTGGTTGCTCGTCCGGACGGGAGAAAAGTGACCTGAGTGCCGACCTCGACGCTTCCGGTGGCGACCCGACCGACGTAGATCCGCCGCGTCCCGACTTTATACACATCTTGAATCGGCAGACGAAACGCCAGCCGGGTATCGGCACGCAGATTTTCAAAGGTGTCGAGGGCGCTGAGGATTGACGGTCCGTTGTACCAGACGGTGCCCCCTTGCGCGGCAGCAATATTTTCTCCTGAGCGTGCCGAGATCGGCACCACATAGGTGGGAACGATGTCGAGGGTATGAAGAAAGGCGCGGATCTCATTTTCTGCCTGCTGAAAAACCTCGCGGCAAAAGTCAACCATGTCGAGCTTGTTGACCGCCACGATCACCTGCCGGATGCCGAGTAACGAGAGGACGTAGGCATGCCGACGGGTCTGCTCCCTGACCCCTTCGATCCCGTCGAGGAGCAGAATCGCCGCATCGGCACAGGCCGCCCCGGTAATCATGTTTTTCAAAAACTCTTTGTGTCCCGGTGCGTCGATAATCACATAGGGGCGCTTTGAGGTCTGAAAGAAGGTCTGGGTGGTGTCGATAGTGACGTTCTGCTCGCGTTCCTCCTCCAGCGCGTCCATCAGGTAGGCAAACTCGAACGGTCGCCCCTGTCGACGACAGGTATCGGCGACCTCCTGATAGCGCTTTTCAGGAATTGAGCCGGTATCGAATAACAGGCGACCGATCAGGGTCGACTTGCCGTGGTCGACATGACCGACGATAACTATTTTCAGGCTGTCACTTAAATTCATTGCTTGATCCTTATCTTCAGGAAAGATGGCGGGTTGCTGACTCTTCCGCACGGGAGCGCCGGAATGGACTACATGTACCCCTTCGCCCGCAGCTTCTGCATCGCGTAATCGCTTTCCTGGTCCTGCGCCCGACCGGCCCGCTCAGGGTCTTTAATGACGCGCAACTCGGCGATAATTTCTTCCAGAGTGGACGCCGTAGAGGCAATCGGCCCGGTACAGGGCATGCAACCAAGGGAACGGAAGCGTTTACCCTCGGCGGCGAAATAAAGCGGGCAGATCTCGATCTTCTCGCGGGCGATATACTCCCAGATATTGATCTCGGTCCAGCCGAGAATCGGATGGATACGTACATGGGTATCAGCGGAAAAGCTGGTGTTGTACTGATCCCAGAGCTCCGGCGGCTGATCCTTGTACGCCCACTCCGAGTTCTTGTCGCGCGGCGAGAAGACCCGTTCCTTGGCACGACTCCCCTCTTCATCGCGGCGGATGCCGAGAAAAAGGCCTTTGAAATCGTGTTGCTCGATCAATTGTGCCAGCCCCTCACTTTTGAGTTTTTCGCAGCAACGCATCCGCCCCTGCTCCGGGCCCATCCCGGCGGCGATCGCCTCCTCGTTGCGACCGACGACCAGCTCCGCGGCCCACTCCTTTACCATCCGATCACGGAAAGCGATCATTTCCGGATACTTGTAGGTGGTATCGACGTGCACCAGCGGAAACGGTATTTTGCCGAAAAACGCCTTGCGCACCAGATGTGCCATCACTGTCGAATCTTTGCCGACCGAGTAGAGCATCGCCAGGTGGTCAAATTTATTGAAAGCCTCGCGGAAGATGTAAATCGATTCCGCCTCCAGTTCATCCAGGTGTTCGTACATGGGGGGACTCCTGCTGTTATCCGGCGGTTGTGGTGGGCCTGGCTGGAGTGCTCCAGATAAACCCCGATGGCCGCGGGGGGCGCATGGATTATGCCCCCTGAGATAAACCGCCGATTCACCATAAGGTTGATGTGTTTTGATGATACATAAACTACACACTATTGTAAAGAATATTTTTTATTAAAAAATTATTCTTTATCTTTTTTGTGGTGTTTTGGGGTTCACGACAACAAAATGCTTCGGCGCCGCAGAAAATATTACCCAGCCAAAATAACGACTTTAAAATATCAGATAAATGTGATAATGAAGGGAGGCGTCAAATTAACGAACAAACGAGGCTGTTTACTCAAAGGGGGAGGGCATGTCGGAATTAAAAAAACGAACACGAGAAGAGGCACAGGCGCTGCTGAAGAAACATGGCGTGCCGGAAGATGCGACGCTGAAAAGTATTTATAAAGAAGCGCACGATACCTGGATGAATCTCCCCTGGGTGATTCATCGTAAAACCCGTCTGGGGAATATTCTGGAAGAGACCGCCGAAACCTATGGTTTCACCCATTGGATGACGTTGAAGACATTGATGCAGGTGTCGGATCGAGTCCGCTGACCCGGCAAAGAACAAGCAAGATGCGAAAGATTATGGGTTACAGGGTACTAGAAGAGCAGTACCGGGCAAGTAACGTTGTGCAGGACGTAGTTGGCCACCGAACCGAACAGGACGTCGCGGATTTCTCCGCTGTGGCGGCGGCCGATGATGAGCAGGCTGAACCCTTCATCATTGGCGATGCGCGGGATGATCTTGCGCGGGTTGCCAATTTCCAGGCGGGCGGTGGTGCTGATTCCGGTGTCCGCCAGCTGGCGACGAAATTTTTCAAGGAGGGCATTGCCGGCACTCTCGGCGCGCGACTGAACCATGTCCAGTTGAAAGTCGGGGATCATCCGGTAGGCAAGCTGTTCGGTATTGACCACGTGCAGCAGTGTCAACGGCACCGGAAAACGCTCCTTTTGGGCAATAATTGTGGCGACAGTGCGTTGCGAAGCGTCGGAATCGTTAACCGGCACCAGAATCTGGGTACGCATGGGAGGGCCTCCTTCCAGCTCAACCGTAAACCAGTCGCGGCAGCAGCAGGACCAGGTCGGGGAAGTATGTCAACAGCAGCAAAATGGCGATCTGAATCAGCAAGAACGGAATAACGGCTTTGGATACATAGATCAGGTTACGATCAACCACTGCTCCGGAGATATAGAGGCTGACCCCCAGGGGGGGCGTACAGTAGCCGATGCCGAGATTAAGGGTCATCAGCAGACCGAAGTGCATGGTGTCAATGCCAAAGCGTGAGAGCAATGGCAGGAAGATCGGCGTCAGGATCAAGGTCGCAGAGATAATATCCATGAACATGCCGATCACCAGCAGCAGACAGTTGACCGCCAGCAAAAATACCCAGGGCGACTGAATGTTGCTGACGACAGCGTTGGCAATCTGGTCGGGAATTTGTTCAAAGGTCAGATACTCGCCGAAAACCGAAGCGCCGGCGACAATCACCAGCAGCGTCGAGGAGGTGACGGCTGACGAGACAACAACCTTGCGAATATCAGCGAACTTCATGTCGCGATGGATAAACAATTCGACGAAGAAGGCGTAAAAACAGGCGACAACCGCGGCTTCGTTGGCGGTAAAGGTGCCGGAATAGATCCCGCCGAAGATCAAAATCGGTAGAAACAAGGCCCAGATGCTGTTGCGAATGGTCGCCAGCAAGGTGTGCAAAGTGGGGCGTTCAACGCGCTTGAAATTACGGCTCTTGCAGTAAAACCAGGCATAAAGCGACATCCCGACCATGATCATGATGCCGGGGATAAAACCGGTGAGAAAGAGGGCCTCCAGCGGATCGTTGCTGACCATTGCGTAGAGGATCATCGAAATCGAGGGGGGGATAATCACGCCGAGGATCGGCGCGGTGGTCATTACGCCGACGCTGAAGCGCTCATCGTAGTCATTTTCGATCAGTGCCGGGATCATGAATCCGCCGATAGCGACGACTGTTGCAACGGTTGATCCGGAGATTGCGCCGAAGAATCCACAGGCCAGAATCCCCGCCATGGCCAGTCCGCCGGGGAGAAAGCCGACCAGGGTGTTGGCGGTATCGATCAGTTTTTTAACGATCGTGCCGGTGGTCATGATGTTGCCGCAGAGAACGAAAAAGAGGACGACGACCAGAGCGAATTTGTCCATGCTGCGGTAAAGGACTTCAATAACGATCTGTGGATCGATCCCGACGATCAACACCAATCCCGCCATCCCGGTAAAGAAAAGCGCCATGAAAACCGGAATGGTGGTGGCGAGGCAGCCGAGGAGCAGAGCGATGATCAACAGGGTATTGGTCTCCATCAGCCCCTCATTTCGTTTCCGGCGCGCTGCCGCGCCAGTCTTCCACGGCGACGATCAGCGTCCGCAAAAACATCATCACTCCCATGACCGGCAGAACCAGATAAAAGTACCATTCGGGAATTTGCAGCGTGGCGGTGCGGGCGTATTCATCCTGATAGACGGTCATGGTCATGGTGGTCCCCAGCTTGACCATCATCGCGGCGAAAACCATGACCGCCAGGTGGCTGAACAGGGTCAACGGCTTTTTTAAAAACGGCAGCAGCTGAGGGAGGGCATCGATGCGGATCAGGGAACGGGAGCGGATCGCCGCCACGCAGCCAATATAGGTACTGAAGTAGATAACCTTGCGCACCACCTCGTCTGACCAGAAAAGATTGACATCGTTGGTCAGTTTGCGTAAGGCGACATTGGCCAGGGCCGAAAAGAGCGCGGCCAGAACGGCGACCAGCAGCGTCCAGTCTTCGACGAAAGTCAGGGTTCTGTCGATAACGCGAAATATTTTTTTAAGCATCTCCAAAACCTGCAAACGGCCGGCAAGCATCATTGCTCCCGGCCGTTTGTTTCTAGCAGTTTCTCCCCGATTTAGCAACCGGGTTAATCAGTTTTTCAGTGCGGAGCGGACCTGGTTGAAGTAATCCATCCCGACTTTTTCGCCCCAGGTGGCGTAAACCGGTTTCGTCAGTTCGATCAACTGTTGCAGTTCGGCTGCGGGGAGGGTAAAAAATTCCACGCCGGCTTGTTTGGCTTTGGCAACCTGATCCTCGTACTGCTTGCGGGTGCGGGCGCGGGTGTCGGCACTTTCCACATTGATCGCAGTCATCAGGATTTCTTGCAGATCTTGTGGCAGCTTGTCAAACCACCTTTTGTTCATCAGGTGGATAAACAGCCCCTGCGCATAATTCAGCTCGGTGAAGTTTTTGGCGATGGTGAATTTTTTGGTGATGTTACAAACGATCGCAGTATGATCGAGTCCGGTAATGACGCCGGTTTGCAGCGCCTGCGGTACGTCGGGCCATGGCATGACGGTAAATTTCAGCCCCCACGCTTTGTAAAAATCGATATTCACTGGAGCCTGGGCAATACGGAAATTGATCGAACGGGCATCCGCAAGGGTTTTCACCGGAGCCGTGGTGGCCCAGCCGTACGGACCGTAGCCGGTGACATCGACGGTCATGATGCCAGCGGAAAGTGCGCTGTTGGCAAACGGTTGCCAAAGTTCCGGGGTATTGCGGAATTTGTCAAGTTTATCGAAGGTATCGATGACATACGGCAGGTTGACGATGCCCAGCCGGTCAGCAACGTTGGCGGCAGCGACCGAAGAGCTCAGCATGCCATGGATGGCGCCGAGCTTCAGTTTATTGATGACGTCTTTTTCGCCACCAAGTTGTGCCAGGGGGCGAAAATCGACATACAGTCGCCCGTTCGATTCTTTCCAGACGCGGTCACGGATGCGATACCCGACGCCGACCCCATCGATCACCGGGTGGGAAATATTCGACAAAATATAGGTATATTGCGCCCCGCTCGGGTCAAAATCCGCTTTCCAGCTGGCCAGCGGGTCTTTCTTTTTTTCAGCCGCCAGGGCCGAACCGCAAACGGTGGCAAGCCCAACCAATACGACCAGCACGTACATTGAAATTTTGCGCATGTTAACATCTCCTTCATGGGGGTTGATGAATTAAGTACCACAAGTCCTCCCATGTTAGTGCAAACGATGTTTTATTTCAAATATTTTTTGGTTGCTTGCCGGGCAGGATATTTACGAACCGAGGGCGGCACGCACCTGGGACAGATATTCGCTCCCGATCTTTTCCCCCCATTTGTCATAGACCGGCCGGGCGAGCTTGATCAGCTGCTCTTTGTCTCTCTGCGACAGGGTGAAAAAGTTGACCTGATGGGTTTTGGCGGCCTCAATTTCCGCCGCTTGCTGGCGGCGAGTGAGATCGCGGGCCACCGCACTTTCCGCGCTAATGGTGTCGAGCAGGAGGTGTTGTAAATCGGTCGGCAGTTTTTTCAACCAGCGGGTATTGACCAGATGAATGTAAAGTCCCTGCGCATATTCAAGTTCGGTGTAATTTTTGGCGACGTTGAATTTGCCGCTGATGTTGCAGACGATCGGGGTGTGGTCAAGACCGGTAATGACCCCTGTTTGCAACGCCTGGGGTACATCGGGCCACGGCATGACCGTGAATTTCAACCCCCACGCCTTGTAAAAATCGATATTGACCGGTGCCTGGGCGATGCGGAAATTGATCTCTTTGGCTTCCGCCAGGGAACGTACCGGGGCGGTGGTGGCCCAACCGTAGGAACCGTAGCCGGTGATATCGGTGACCAGGATGTTTTTTTTCAGCGCCGCATCACGAAACGGTTGCCAGAGTTCCGGCGTTTTGCGGAAGCGATCGAGTTTTTCGAAGGTGTCGACAACGTACGGTAAATTCACAACTCCGAGGGTGGCGGCAATGTTCGCGGCGGCAACCGACGAACTCATCATCCCCTGAATGGCCCCGAGTTGCAACTTGTTGATCACATCCTTTTCTCCGCCGAGTTGTGACAAGGGGCGAAAATCAACATAGAGCCGTCCGTTACTTTTTTCCCAGACCTTGTCACGAATGCGGTAGCCGACGCCGACCCCTTCTATCGCCGGGTGCCCGACACACGACAGGATGTAGGTAAACTCGGCACCGCTGGGGTCAAATTTCGGTTTCCAGTTGTCCATCGGGTCGGCTGCAAAAGTGCTCGAGGCCAGGACAGGGAGCAGGGTAAACAGCAGCATGAGAGCACGAACGTATGGCATGAAAAACTCCTTGTTTAAGGTGCGGTTGGGACACAAAAGAGGACAGATCATAACCGGAAAATAGTTCAAATGTAAAAAATTTGCAAAAGTTAATTTGGTATCAGATCGGTACAGGAAAAAACGGTGCGGAGTATTAATCGGGTCGTGGGAGAGCAACGAAAACCGATTGAAGATGGGCTGGCAATCGATTAGTATTCACTCGTGAGCAGATGATCTTCCTATCTGAATACCGAAACTGATCGTAGCGACGACACAAAGGGGGAGAAGATGTTGAAGGAAAAGTTACGCGACGCAACACTGCTGCGGCAGCAGTGCTACATCGATGGTGAATGGCTGGACGCTGACAGCGGCGAAACGATTGCGGTCACCAACCCGGCTACCGGCGATAGGTTGGGGACTATCCCCAAAATGGGGGCGATTGAGACGCGCCGGGCGATCGCCGCGGCCAACCGTGCCTGGTCAGCGTGGCGACGCAGGCCTGCTGCAGAGCGCAGTGCCATTCTGCGTCAATGGCGCGACCTGCTCCTTGAACATCAGGAAGATCTGGCCGTTATCATGACCGCCGAGCAAGGCAAACCGTTGGCCGAAGCGCGCGGTGAGATTGCTTACGGTGCCTCTTTTATCGAATGGTTCGCCGAAGAAGGGAAGCGGATTTACGGTGACGTGATTCCTCCAACCCTCAGTAGCCAGCGGCTGGTGGTGATCAAGGAACCGATCGGCGTGTGCGCCGCGATCACCCCCTGGAATTTCCCCACCGCCATGCTGGCGCGCAAGGCGGGTCCGGCGTTGGCGGTCGGCTGTCCGATGGTGGCCAAACCGGCGACGGCGACCCCTTATTCAGCGCTGGCGATGGCCGAACTTGGCGCGCGTGCCGGGATTCCGGCAGGGGTTTTCAATGTCGTGACCGGGGCTTCGGGGGCGATTGGTGGTGAGATGACGGCCAATCCGCTGGTCCGCAAGCTGACCTTCACCGGCTCTACGGAAGTGGGCAAAGAGCTGATGATGCAGTGCGCCGGAACGATGAAGAAGGTCTCGATGGAACTGGGTGGCAACGCGCCCTTTATTGTCTTCGATGATGCTGATCTTGATGCCGCGGTCGAAGGGGCGATGATTTCCAAGTATCGCAATACCGGCCAGACCTGCGTCTGCACCAACCGGTTTCTGGTTCAGGATGGGGTTTATGATCAGTTTGCTGCAAAGTTGGCGGTCGCCGTTGCCACGCTGCGCGTCGGTGACGGTCTGCAAGGGGACACCCAGCAGGGCCCGCTGATCGATATGGCGGCGCTGGAAAAGGTCGAGGAACATCTTGCCGATGCCCTCGCCAAGGGGGGGAAGGTCATCTACGGGGGCAAACGCCATGCCAGCGGTGGGACTTTTTTTGAACCGACGGTATTGACCGGCGCGACCGCGCAGATGCTGGTCGCCCGTGAGGAAACCTTCGGTCCGTTGGCCCCGCTCTTCCGCTTCACCAGCGAAGCAGAAGCGCTCCAGATGGCCAACGACACCGAATTTGGACTGGCCGCCTATGTTTACACGCGCGACCTCGCCCGGACCTGGCGGGTCGGAGAGGCGCTGGAATATGGAATGATCGGGATCAATACCGGGCTGGTGTCAAATCCGGTGGCCCCTTTCGGGGGGGTCAAGGAATCGGGAAATGGCCGCGAAGGTTCAAAATATGGGGTCGACGATTATCTGGAAATCAAATACCTGTGCATGGCGGGGATCGATAGCTGACCACCGTCGCCGGATCTGCACTAACAACGCCCCCGCAGCGCAAGCTGCGGGGGCGTTTGACAATGGTTATTGTCTGATGGCCTCAATCTTCGAACCGATGGCTACCTTTGATAGCCTCAATCTCCACGCCGATCTCTACCTGATCACCGACCAGATATCCCCCGGCCTCCAGCATCTTGTTCCAGGTTAACCCGAAGTCACGACGATTGACGGTTGCGGTTCCTTCGAAACCGACCCGGAGATTGCCCCACGGATCGGTACTGGCGCCGAGATATTTTCCGTGCAAGGCAACAGTTTTGGTGATGCCGCGAATCGTCAGTTTACCGTAAATGGTCAGATCGTCGCTTGTCCCGACAACGCGATCCAGGGTAAAGATCATTTTCGGGTGGTTGGCAACGTCGAAAAAGTCGGCACTGCGCAGGTGCTCATCGCGTTTTTTTTCGCGCGTGTCGATAGATGCGGTGAGGATTGTCGCCGTCACCCCTTTCAGGGCCTTGCTGGCCAAATCAGCCTCAATGGTTCCCGAAAAGTCAGTGAAGGCTCCGCGAACATTGAACATCACCATGTGGCGAACACTGAAATGAACTTGCGAGTGTGCCGGATCGATCGAGAAGGTGTCGGCAACAGCCAGCGGGGCGCTCAACAGCACCAGCAATGCAGCGTATAAAAGATGTTTTGTCATGGTCTGTGCTCCTTGCTGTCAATAAGGGTTGTGAATTTCATTTTCATTATAGCACAAAGTAAAAAAAATGCCGGGGCGGGGAATTCCCCGCCCCGGCAACGACTTGTGGATGCACATCAGAGTTCTTTTGGCTGGCAAACGTTTGCTGCATCGTGAACCTTGACCCCGCAGTTGGTGCAGGCGAAACGCGGGTTTTCAAACATTTTGTCAATCTCGGGATTGCGGATGCTGGCCGTTAACTGGCACGCATGCAGATCACAATGTTGCTCAGGATTGTTGCAACTGTATTCGGTCATCGTCCTTCTCCTTGGTGTAATTTAAATGGTGTTCACTGTGGCTGACGAGCGCGTTCGGTCCGATTATACCACGGGATAGATTATTTTTCTGCGCGAGGGAGGAACATTTATGCTTCACATATGTGTCCGGGGACGACTTTTCTGAAACAATTCTCTACTTGCCGGTTTCATTGATTGAACGTCGGCGCGGAATCAAGTACACTGCTGCCGAGATGTTTGGTTTGAATTTCAATGTTTTAAGGGATGAAAAAATGATTATCGGTTTTGCCGGTAAAGCGGCGGCGGGAAAAACGACAGCAGCGAACTTTCTGGCCGAAATCCTCACCCAGGAGGTGCTGATCGTCCCGATGGCGATGGTGCTGCGCGACGAAGTGGAACGATTTTTACGCTCAGTCGGGGGCGACGAATTTGTTCCCCTGGTTTATGGTTGTCAGCAAGACAAAGTGCGGGTTTTTACCGTTGATAGCGAGCGGGCGCGGGCGGTTTGTGAGCAGTGGGACCACTTCATTGCCGAGCACCAGGACGTTCAAGCCGTTCAGGGTCGACCGCAACACACCGCATTGACGGTTCGCCGCTTGCTGCAATGGTGGGGGACGGAGTATCGTCGGGCGCAGGATCCCGATTATTGGACCAAGGCCTGGAATGCTAAAGTTGCCAGCTACGATCTTGAGCGGACGCATCTGTTGATCGACGATGTGCGTTTCGCCAATGAGCTGGCCACGATCAAGGCCCTGGGCGGACTCATCGTCAAGATTGAGCGGCCTGGTTGCGACGGTGCCAACAATCACAGCAGTGAGACCGCCCTTGACGCTTTTGCGGGTTGGGATGCGACGATTGTCAATGATGGCACGTTGTCCCAATTGCACGACAAACTCGTGCAGTTCGCCGCCACGACTTGATACCGTTGAGTAACGAGGACGGCGTTCTTTGGCACCAGCCGGCCCATCCACACCCTTTATCTCCTCACCCTTTGTCACCCTTCTGCACGTTGCATCTCAATGAAAATGAACTAGTATTAAGTTTTAATTGCGCCGCAAAAAATCGGGGTCACTGCGTCTTTGTCTTTTTGAAATCTTGTCACCCCCTGAACAGTTTATTTAGCGAGAGGAGCTAATTGTGAGCGATGGCGTTCTGATCGCCTATTTCGTCAGGCAAAGCGATGCCCGACGAGCTTTGTGGGAGTTGGGGAAACGTGGTTTCTTTCGCGCCGCAGTGCTGCACAAAACCGCCGATAATCGATTGCTCACGAATGATCCTTTTTTGCGGCGACGGTTGCTGGGGATCTTCTTTGCCATCCTCGGATTTTCGGCTGTCGGTGCGGTACTGACCTACTTTTCCCCCACCCCTCCCGACTGGCTTCCCCACTTTATGCAAAATCATCTGGTGCCGATCGGTGGCGGAGCGGTAACCGGCTTGCTGGTTGGTCTGATGATCCTGAGGCGGGAGCACTACGGTGTTACTCCACAGTTGCTGGTGAAATATTCGGGCAGTCTTTTTCACGATGAAACGGCGTTGGTTCTTCAGGCACCGGTTGCGATGATGGGGGACCCGGTCACGCTGCTGCGCGAAAAAAGCACCACGTCACCGACAATTTTTGTGCTCCACCCGCCCCGCGAACGACGTCGCGAACGGCGTGATGTGACACCCCCGGTCAGCGGCTCGTTGATTGAAAAACGCGGGCGGTCGAACGTCTATCAATCGCGGGGCGGGCCGCAACAGCAGCGCAACGCGTTACTGAAAAAACTCAAACGGGCCCGCAGCTGGGTGCAAAAAATCTGTTCGGCGCTGACTGAGGCAAGTCGCCTTGGGCAGGGGGCCACACCGGTTGCCGAGTGGATTATCGACAATGAATATCTGATCGTCAGAACCATCCGCGACGTGTTGCTTAACCTGCCCAAAAGTTTTTACCGTCAACTCCCCCGCCTGGCCTCCGACCCCGAACGTGTTGGCATGCCTTATATTTACAGTTTGGCCAAGAAGCTCGTGGCCGCGGTTGAATTGCGGCTGACGACAGAGAACATTCTTGCGCATCTTGCCGAAAATCAACTTGAACGGACGTTGTCGATTGCGGAGCTGTGGGCATTTCCACAGATGTTGCGCGTTGCCCTGATCGAGAGTATTCAGGGGCTTGCGGTGCGTTCCCAGACCGATCTGTGCGAAAGTCAGGAAGCGGCCTTCTGGGCCAATCGTCTGATCGTCGCCAATCGTTCCGATGTGAACCAGTTATTCACTGCCCTGGCCGATCTGGCAATGGCCCACCCGCAGCCAAGCCCCTACTTCGGGGCCCAACTGGTCGATCTGCTTTATGACGAGACGACGGTTCTGGTCTCGTTGCAAGGGTGGCTGGAACGTTCCTACGGCAGCTCCCTGAACGATCTCATCCAGCAGGAACAGCACCGTCAGGCGAGTGACCAACTGGCCATCGGTAACGCTTTTACCAGTTTGCGTCAGCTGGTACAACTCGACTGGCGGACCGTGTTTGAAGCGTCAAGCCGGGTCGAGCAGATCCTCAAAAGGGATCCCGCCGGCATTTATGCCGGGATGGATTTTGAGACCCGCGATCGCTATCGCCAGGCGGTTGAGGAGTTTGCCAACCGCTCGCGCAAGAGCGAAGAGGCGATTGCCAGGGCGGCTGTCGATAGCGCTCAGAGGGCACGCAAGGAGGGGCTCGAAAACCCGTTGCTGGAGCACGTCGGAGCTTATCTGATCGGTGCGCAACGCCAGGCCTTTGTGCGCCAGACCGGTTGCCGCGAGTATCTTCGTTGTCGGCTGGTAAGTTGGGTCAGACGCCATCACACCCCGCTTTATTTTGGCACCACCGGGGGACTGGTGACCCTGTTGATCGGTCTTCTCTGCTATTTCATTCCGCCGGTCACGCCCGCTTGGTGGACGCTGGCCATCTTGCTCAGCGCGCTCTTTTTAACCAGTCAGCTGGCGATCGAAGTGGTCAACTATCTGGCGACGCGCGTGTTGCCTCCCGATGCCCTGGCGAAGTTGGATTTTTCCGAGACCGGCATCCCTGACCGGTTTCGTACGCTGGTGGTGGTGCCGACACTGCTGATTAATGAACAGGTAATAAAGAGCGAAATTGAGAAACTGGAAATTCGTTTCATGGCGAATCGCCAGGACAACCTGCTCTTCAGTCTTTTTACCGATTTTACCGATGCGGTGCAAGAGCACATCCCGGAAGATGATGCGCTGATCGCCCTCGCCCGCGCCGGCATTGAAGAACTGAACCAGCGGCATGGTCCCCGTTTTTTGCTCTTCCATCGGCAGCGCAGCTGGTGCAGCACGGAAAAGAAATATATCGGCTGGGAACGCAAACGCGGAAAACTGGAACAGCTCAATCGTCTCCTGGTAGAACGGCGGGAAGACCTGGCACGCGAGTTGATTTATGTCGGGGAGGCCGCGCAACTAACACGGATTCGCTTTGTCATTACTCTCGACAGCGACACCCAGCTTCCGCATGGCTCGGCGCGGCGGATGATCGAGACCCTGGCGCACCCGCTCAATCAACCGCGCTTTGCCGCCGATGGTTCGATCACCTCCGGTTATACGCTCATTCAGCCGCGTGTCACACCGTCCCTGCCGAGCAGCAGCTATTCACTTTTCAGTCGCCTCTTTTGCGATGCTGTCGGGGTCGATCCCTATACCCGGGTGGTCTCCGATATCTATCAGGATCTCACGGGTGAGGGCTCTTACCATGGCAAGGGGATTTACGATGTCCGGGCCTTCGAACAGATACTTGATGACCTCTTCCCGGAAGGGTTGATCCTCAGTCACGATCTGCTTGAAGGCGCCCACGCACGAGTCGGACTCGCCAGCGATATTGAGCTTTACGATGAATTCCCCCCCGACTATCTGGGTTATGTCTCACGCATGCATCGCTGGATTCGTGGCGATTGGCAGATTGCCGCGTGGGTTCTGCCGCGTGTTCCGCGCCATCATGGGCGCTGGGGGAAAAACCCGCTCTCGCTGTTTAATCGCTGGAAGGTGTTTGACAATCTGCGGCGCAGTCTGTTGCCGGTGATGAATCTGGTGTTGCTGGTCGCGGTCTGGTTGCTTGACCGGCAACTGGCAACGATGACGATGGCTCTTTTCGGGGTCATGCTGTTTTTTTCACCCCTCACCCAGCTGCTCAATGTGCTTACCCGTCTCAGCGGTTGGCAGCATTTTTCATTTTCCGCCCTGCGCCATACGCTGGTAAGGATCTGCATTGAAATCGCCCTGATGCCACATCAGGCTGCGGTGGCGCTGGGTGCGATCCTGCGCGTCTGGTACCGCTTGCTGATCTCGCATCGCGGGCTGCTTGAATGGACCTCGTCGCAAGCCGTAAAGAGCAATACCCGTCGTCGCTGGCGGCTGATTATCTCTTTGGGAGGGGCGAGTCTCTTTGCTGGTGCGCTCGCCCGGCTGATGATGAGTTATCAACCGGAAAGCCTGTCCCCGGCAGCGCCGTGGCTGTTGCTCTGGGCGGTCGCGCCGTTGTGCGGCTGGCTGGTTACCCTCCCCCCCCGCCCGGCACGACGCCAGACTGCGTTGCCGGATGGAGACCGGTTGTTTCTGCGCCGGATCACCCGGCGTACCTGGCGCTATTTTGATGATTTTGTCAATGTCGGGACGTTCTGGCTACCGCCAGATAACTACCAGGTTTCACACCAGGATCAGCTGGCGATGCGCACCAGCCCGACCAATATCGGGTTGTGGCTGCTCAGTGCGCAAGGGGCGCACGATTGCGGTTACCTGACCCCCGTGCAGGTGATCGACCGGCTGAGCGCAACGATCGACACCCTGAATCAACTGGAACGCTATCAGGGGCATCTGCTTAACTGGTACGATATCAACACGCTGAAGCCGCTCGAACCGCGTTACGTCTCCGCGGTTGACAGCGGCAATTTCCTGGCTGCGCTGTGGACCCTCGACCAGGGATTGGACGAACTGTTTCGCAAACCGCTGCTGTCTGGGAGGGTGTTGTCCGGCCTGCGTGACACCGCCGGAATCCTGCGTGAAGTCGCGGGGCAAAGTGAGCTCGCTGCAACCACGCTGGTACAGCTTGATGAGCTGGTCAGAAAGTTGCGCGTCAGACCCGCCGCAGGGGGTGTCAGCATCCCTTTGTTGCGCCGCTGTACGGAGCAACTTGATGCGCTGCTGCATGGCATCAACACGCAAACCAGTGCCGACGGAGAGGCCTTCTACTGGGGGAACGCCCTTGCGGGACAACTGGAGGCCTGGCAAACACTGATCGACAGTTGTCTGGGCTGGTACGAACCGCTGAAGACCTTCGCCGCTGATCTTCCCCACCAGAAGGGGGCGCAATCAGGCGCCTGGAGCAGCGCTGCGCTCAGCGCTTGTGCCCACAAAATTCCGTCTTTGGCGGAGATTGCCGATGACCGTGTCGCCGCGATCGCGCTGTTGCGCAGCTGGAGCGACAGTGCCACGACGGAGCACCCGGTTTTAGTCGCGCGCGGCAGGCAAATTGTGTCGAGCTTCGATCTGGCCCGCACGGCGGCGACGGCAATTATGGATAAAGGCGAAGCGTTGCGCAGTGCCGTGCAAGAGATTTCCTCCGCAATAAACATGGCGTTTCTCTTCGACCGCGAGCGCAAGCTCTTTTCCATCGGTTACAATGTCTCCGCCGGGGTCCTTGACAACTCCTTTTACGACTTGCTGGCCAGTGAGGCGCGCCTCGGCAGCTATGTTGCCGTTGCTCGCGGTGATGTCCCGATGGAGCACTGGTTTGCCATGGGGCGTTCCCATGCGGTGGTCGGTGGACGCAAAACCTTGCTCAGCTGGAGCGGCACCATGTTCGAATATCTGATGCCGCAACTGCTGCAGAAATCGTATGACAACTCGCTGATCGACCGGGCCGTGCGGCGTGCGGTTGAAATCCAGATTCGTTATGGTCGTCACCAGGGCGTTCCGTGGGGGATTTCCGAATCGGCGTACGGTGATCTGGATTTTAATAAAACCTACCAGTACATGGCGTTCGGGGTGCCGCATCTGGGGCTGAAACGCATCTTGAAAAACCAGTTGGTGGTCGCGCCCTATGCGTCGTTGCTGGCGGTAGGACTGCGCCCGCATGAGACGGTAAGCAATCTGCGCCGGCTGAAAACTATGGGGTTACTCAGCACCCACGGCTATTTTGAGTCCGTCGATTTCAGTCGCGACTCAGAGCGTGGCGGGGTGCGCGGAGTGATTATCAGGGCCTACATGGCGCATCATCAGGGGATGGGTTTTCTGGCGCTGATTAATTTTCTGCACCACAATCCCTTTCCCGAGCGGTTCCACGCCGATCCCCGCGTGCGTGCATTTGAGCCACTGTTGCAGGAAAAGATTCCGGTGGTGCCACCACTGAAGCTGATCGCAACGCGCGAAAGCACGCCACTCTTTGCCTCGGCAGGAGAATCGACCCCTGCGGCGGCGAGCTTTTCTACCCCCCATACCTACATTCCGAAAACGCGCCTGCTCAGCAATGGCAAGTTCAACCTGATGTTGACCAACACCGGCGGCGGTTACAGCCAGTGGCAAGGACAGGAGCTGACACGCTGGCGCTCTGACCGCACCTGCGATTGCTGGGGCAGTTTTTGCTATATTCACGACCCCGCGAATGACCTGCTGTGGTCGGCAGCGTATCACCCGGTGGGGAGTGAAGGGGAGGAGTATCTGACCGATTTTGCTCTCGACGGGGTGATTTATCGGCGACTTGATCACGGGATTCGCAGTGAAATGGAGGTGATCGTTTCACCGGAAGATGATGTTGAGATCCGGCGCATCACCCTCTTCAACCGCTCCGATGAACGGCGACAGCTCAGTCTGACCAGCTATATGGAACTGGCCCTGGCGGCACACAGTGCCGATCGGCAACACCCGGCGTTCAGCAAGCTCTTCATTCATACCGAAGCGCTGTCTGATCGACACACCCTGCTTGCCCAGCGGCGCCAGCGTGGGCCGGATGACGCGACGCTCTTTGTTGCGCATCGCGTGACCGTCGAAGGAGCTGACGGCGCGTTCAATTATGAAACAGATCGCCACCGTTTTATCGGCCGGGGGAACACCCTGGCGGCCCCGCGAGGAGCGACCCGAAAGCTTTGCAACAGCGCAGGCTTTGTGCTCGATCCGATCTTCAGCCTGCGTCATGAGATAGTCCTGGAGCCGAGTCAGAGAACCCAGGTTTCCTTCATCCTCGCGGTCGCCGAAAGTCGTGACGCAGTGCTGGCACTGACCGAGAAGTACGGGGAGGTTTATCAAGTCAACCGGGCCCTTGAATTCGCCTGGCGCTCGACCCAGATCGGTTTGCGACTGCTCCACATTCAGGCCGACGAAGCACGCTGGTTCCAGCATCTGGCGAATCATATGATATTTCCCAATCAGCTTCTCAGCGCCCCCGGCGAGCAGATTCGTGAAAATCACAAGGGGCAGTCGGGACTCTGGCCCTACGGAATCTCCGGTGACCTGCCGATCCTCCTTGTAACCATTGGCGAGACGCGTGATTTAAATCTGATTCGGCAACTGCTTCAGGCGCACAGCTACTGGCGAACGCAGGGCTTCGTTGCCGATCTGGTCATTCTTAATGAAGAGGTCGGCAGCTACGACCAGCCGTTACGTGAGCGTCTGATCAATCTCATTCAGGCCTATTCGCCGACCACCGGTCGAGACCGTTTTGGAGGGGTTTTTCTGCGCAGTGCCGATGAAATTCCGGCAGATGACCAGCGGCTGCTCAAAGCGGTCGCCAGCGTCATGCTGGTTGCGGCACGCGGCCCACTGGCGCAGCAGCTCGGTGTTCCGCGCAAGGCGGCCGATCCCCCGGCGTTGCTCGAAACCAGGCTGGGGGCGATCGATCCACCCCGGGCACTGCCTCCCCTTGAACTTGTCCACAGCAACGGCTTCGGCGGTTTTACCGCAGGTGGGCGCGAATATGTCATCGACCTCGGGCGCTCGGTGACCACCCCCGCCCCCTGGGTCAATGTCATCGCCAATCGCAATTTTGGCACCATGGTCAGTGAAAGTGGCGGCGGTTTTACCTGGTTCGGGAACAGTCAACGCAACCGCTTGACCCCGTGGGCCAACGATCCGGTCAGTGACCCGCCGGGGGAAGTCCTCTATCTGCGCGACGACGTCAGCGGTGAACTCTGGACCCCCACCATCGCGCCGATCCGCGAGGACGGGCCGTATCGCGTTCGTCACGGGGCCGGTTATACGCTCTTCGAGCACCACAGCCACGGACTCGCCCAAGAGCTGCTGGTTTTTGTGCCGACCACCGGCAGCAATGCCGATGCCGGTGATCCGGTTAAATTGCAGCAACTCTATGTGCGCAACGACAGTCCGCGACGGCGCAAAATTTCTCTGACCTATTACGTGGAACTGACCCTCGGAGAGCACGCCGAAGCGTCGCGGTTGCAGACGATTACCTACCACGACCGGCGCACCAGCGCGCTCTTCGCATTCAACCGCTATCATCCCGACTATTCCGAGCGCGTGACGTTTGTTGCTCTTGATCCACAGCCCGATTCGTGGTGTGGCGACCGGGTCGAATTTATTGGCCGCAACCGCACCCTTGCCACGCCGGAAGCGTTGGAGCGTGAAACGCTGAACAACCGGACAGGCGAACGGCTTGACCCCTGTGCGGCACTTCAGGTTGCGATTGAACTCGAACCGGGAGAGGAACGAACCTTGACTACGATTCTCGGTCAAGCAGGATCGCAGGACGAGGCGCGTTGGCTCATCGAAACGTACAGCAAGGAAAATGCTTTCGTCGATGCCCTGGCCGCGACCGGTGCCTGGTGGGAAAGCCTGCTCGGCGGCATCACCGTCAGCACCCCGGAACCCGCCGCCGATCTGCTGATCAACCGCTGGCTCCTTTACCAGAGTCTCAGCTGCCGAATCTGGGGGCGCTCGGCCCTCTACCAGTCGGGGGGCGCGTTCGGTTTTCGTGATCAGCTCCAGGATGTCACTGCATTCCTTGCCGTGCGTCCGGAGCTGGCGCGTGAGCAGATCAAGCTGGCGGCCAGTCGCCAGTTCCCTGAAGGCGATGTACAGCACTGGTGGCATCCACCGGGGGGCGCGGGGATCCGCTCACGTATCTCCGATGATCTGCTGTGGTTGCCGTTGGTCACGGCGCACTATGTGCGCGTCACCGGCGACGTCGAACTGCTCGGCGAAGAAGTGCCGTTTCTCAATACCCCGTTGCTGGAAGACGGTCAACACGAAGCCTTTACCGTGCCGGAGGTGATGCTTGAACCGGCAACGATTTTTGAGCACTGCCGCCGGGCGCTGGAAAAGGGGTTTACCCGCGGCCCGAACGGATTGCCACTGATCGGCACCGGGGACTGGAACGACGGGATGAATCTGGTTGGCGCCGAAGGCCGGGGCGAGAGCGTCTGGCTTGGCTGGTTCCTGGTCGACGTTCTACAGGGGATGACGGAGTTGGCGGTGCAGCTTGATCGGTCGGAACTGGTTGCCGATTACCGTCAGCGCCGTGTCGACCTGATTGCCCGGATCGAGGCAGTGGGCTGGGACGGGGAGTGGTATCTGCGCGGCACGTTTGATGATGGCTCACCGCTCGGGTCCGCGCGGTGCAGCGAAGCGCAGATCGATTCGTTGCCGCAGAGCTGGGCGTGGTTGACCGGTGCCGCCGACCCGGCGCGCGCCACTCAGGCTCTTGACGCCGCCTGGGATCGTCTGGTGCGGGTCGACGAATCGCTGGTTCAGCTCTTCGACCCGCCTTTCGAACATGCCGACCCCTCCCCCGGTTATATCAAAGGCTACCCGCCGGGGGTCCGCGAGAACGGCGGGCAATATACCCATGCCGCACTCTGGTTTGCCATGGCACTGGCGCGCAAGGGGGACGGCGAACGGGCGGTGCAGATGCTCAAAATGCTCAGTCCGGTCGAACTGGCGGCCGATCCCGAAAAGGTTGCGCGCTATGGTGTCGAACCGTACGTGGTTGCCGCCGATGTCTATCGTCTCCCCGGCCGCGTCGGTCGTGGCGGCTGGTCGTGGTATACCGGCTCGGCCGCCTGGATGTATCGCGCCTGGGTCGAGGAAATTCTCGGACTGAAGGTGCGCGGCACCTATTTCGTGATTGAACCGGTGATTCCGGCAAGCTGGCCGGGATTTACTCTCAGCTACCGTTGCGGGGAGGCGCTCTACACCGTCACGGTCGAAAATCCCGACCGGGTCAGCAGCGGCGTTGCCCAGGTGACCCGCAATGGTGAAATCCTCGCGGATCAGCGGATTCCGCTCAGCCGTGATGAGGGGGAATACGCGGTGATGGTGCGGATGGGGTGAGGATGCAGCGGGGAGCGGGCACCGATTTTTTCCTTGTACCACTTTGTTGATCTATGCTAAAAATCACGGTCTTGAACGCGGCGCGTGTGCCGCACAGGGCAGAGCGGACGATCCTGGTGGAGAATAATTCCAACGCACTCGATAGCCGCTTCATGCGGGCGGCGCTCGACGAAGCCGCAGCGGCGGCAATGCGCGGCGAGGTGCCGATCGGCGCGGTGATCGTTCACGCGGACAGAATTATCGCCCGCGGGTATAACCTGCGCGAAGAAAACAACGATCCCACCGCCCACGCCGAAATGATCGCCATTCGCGCGGCGGCACAGCAGATCGGTCACTGGCGGCTACTCGATTGTACCCTGTATGTCACCCTTGAGCCGTGTGTGATGTGCATGGGCGCAATGATTCTGGCCCGCATCCCGCGGCTGGTCTATGCCTGTCGCGATCCCAAGGCCGGGGCGGCCGGTTCGAATTACGATTTTTCGCAGGATGAGCGTTTTAACCATCGGGTCGCAGTGACCGAAGGGGTGCTCGGTGATGAAAGCAGCGCACTGTTGAGCGGGTTTTTCAGGCGTTTGCGCGAAGAGAAGAAAGCCGTCAGAGCGGCGCGGTCATCCTGCTGAACAGATTTGCGGAGAGGTGTCCGAGAGGCCGAAGGTGACAGACTCGAAATCTGTTGTAGTGCAAGCTACCGTGGGTTCGAATCCCACCCTCTCCGCCATTAAAACAACAAGGGCCCAACCGGTAACGGTTGGGCCCTTGTTGTGTCAGGCCTGCCGACGCTGACCGCTTCCGGACGGCTGTCCCCGCCCCGACACCCGGCCAGGCGCTGGCTAACGGGTCTTTTCCCTTCATGAATGGGCTAATCTCTGCTAGAGTAACGCGGTTCAGAAACCATTTTTTGCTGGCTGTTCTGGTCCAAAACGAGGGGGCCTCTCCCCTTCGATGTGTCCCAACTTCAGAAGGTCGAACCCGATGACACCCAACTTCACCCAAACCGCCGCGTTCCTCTGGTCAGTCGCCGATCTGTTGCGCGGTGATTTCAAACAGAGCCAGTATGGCCGTATTATTCTCCCCTTTACCCTGTTGCGTCGTCTGGAGTGTGTGCTCGAAAAGGACAAGGCGGCGGTGCTGAACAAGCACGCCGAAGTCGGCAAGATGAATCTGCCGGAAGAGGCGGCGGAGAAGCTGATTCTGCGTGCGACCGAGGCGCAGTTTTTCAACATTTCGCCGATGGATCTTTCCAAACTCGGCGAGGCGAGCATCAAGGACAACCTGGAGACCTACATCCAGGCGTTCTCCAAAGATGCGCGGGAGATTTTCGAATACTTTAAGTTTGCGGAGTTCATCGGGCAGTTGAACGATGCCAATCTGCTCTACAAGGTGGTGCAGAAGTTTGCCAACACCGATCTGAGTCCGCAGCGCATTTCCAACTATGAGATGGGCCTGGTTTTCGAGGAGCTGATCCGGCGCTTTGCGGAGAGTTCCAACGAGACCGCCGGGGAGCACTTCACCCCGCGTGACATCGTGCGCCTGACCACCTCGCTGGTCTTCATGGAGGACGACGAAGCGCTCACCCAGCCAGGCATCATCCGTACCATCTACGACCCCACGGCGGGGACCGGCGGCTTTCTGTCGGCGGGGATGGATTACGTCATTGAACTCAATCCCAACGCCGTGATGCGTGCCTTCGGTCAGGAACTCAACCCCGAGTCGTACGCCATCTGCAAGGCCGACATGCTCATCAAGGGGCAGGAGGTTGACCGCATCAAGCTCGGCAACACCCTCAGCAACGATCAGCTCTACGCCGACAGGTTCGACTACATGCTCTCCAATCCGCCGTTCGGGGTCGACTGGAAAAAGGTCGAAAAAGAGATCAAGGACGAACACGCTCTCAAGGGGTTCGCCGGTCGTTTCGGTCCCGGACTGCCGCGCGTCTCGGACGGTTCACTGCTGTTTCTGATGCACCTGTTAGCCAAGCTGCGCGACACCAGGGACGGCGGCGGGCGCATCGGCATCATCCTCAACGGCTCGCCGCTCTTTACCGGCGGCGCGGGGAGTGGCGAGAGCGAGATCCGCCGTTACATCCTCGAAGCCGATCTGCTCGAGGCGATCGTCGCCCTGCCGACCGACATGTTCTACAACACCGGCATCGCCACCTATGTCTGGGTCCTTTCCAACAAGAAAGACCCGGAGCGCAAGGGGACGGTGCAGCTCATCAACGGCGTCAACCTCTGCGGCAAGATGCGCAAGTCCCTCGGTTCCAAGCGCAATGTCATGGGGGAGGATGATATCGCCACCATCACCCGCGCCTTCGGACAGTTTGAGCAGATCGATACCGTTGAACTCGACAAACCTGAAGAGGTGAAGAGCAACCGGGGTCGGCAATCCGCAAACCCGAAAGCGCCAGAGGCCAAGACCTTTTCGAGCAAGATATTCGCCACCACCGATTTCGGTTACCGGCGTATCACTGTTGAGCGCCCCTTGCGCCTCTCGGTGCAGTTCTCGGGCGAACGGCTGGAAGAGCTGCGCTTTGCCCCCAAGCCGCTCAATGCGCCGATGAAGTGGGCCTATGAGCAGTTTGGGCAAAACTGGACCGATGCTACTTACGGTGATCTGTCGGACGTCGCGGTCGAGGTGCGGGCGTATGTCAAAGCAAACTTCAGCGATCTGAAAGAGAAACAGATCAAGGATCTGCTCGACGCCAAGCTGTGGCGCGATCAGCAGGCGCTGCTGAAGCGGGGGGAGAAGCTGCAAGTCGCCCTCGGCAAGAAGATGGGTGCGGCGGCGATTGTCGAAGGCTCTTGTGATGACTTCAACC
>JARGFI010000049.1 GCA_029210745.1 Desulfuromonadales bacterium | reverse complement strand
AGTGTCGTCGGCAACACATGCACGACCCTTTCGTATTTTGCACAACTTCCAGATTGAGCAGAGCAAACAGGAGTCATCAATGAAGAAGGTGGTCATTTTTTCCAAGCAGCAATGTCCCTACTGTGTCAAAGCCAAAGAACTGTTGAAATCGAAAGATGTTCCCTTTGAGGAAATTCGTATCGATGATGATCCTGCCCAGCGTGAGGTGATGCTGGAGCGTGCCCAGGGGCGCAAAACTGTGCCGCAGATCTTTATCGGGGACACCCATGTCGGCGGTTGTGACGACCTTTACGCGCTGGAAGAGAATGGCGAGCTGAACGCCTTGCTCGGGATCGAGGCGGGGCAGCAAACGTCCCGCCATCATCGGTTGATCATCCTCGGCTCGGGACCGGCCGGGTACACTGCCGCGATCTACGCCGCGCGCGCCAATCTGGCTCCGGCGATCATCACCGGGATGACCAAGGGGGGGCAACTGACCACGACGACCGAGGTTGACAACTTCCCCGGTTTTCCCGAGGGGATCGATGGCAACGAACTGATGCAGCGCATGGAGGAGCAGGCGTTGCGTTTTGACACCGAAATCCACTTCGGGCACATCGACCGGGTCGATCTTGCCGCGCGCCCCTTCAAGGTGTGGGAGGGGAAGTCACTCTTCACCTGTGATGCCCTGATCGTCGCCACTGGTGCCACCGCCAAATATATCGGGCTGGAGAGTGAGAAAAAATATATGAGCCGCGGGGTGTCGGCGTGTGCGACGTGTGACGGCTTTTTCTTTCGCAATCAGCCAGTGGCGGTGGTTGGCGGCGGCGATACCGCGCTGGAGGAAGCGCTCTATCTGGCGGGGATTTGTGAAAAAGTTTACCTGATTCATCGCCGCGACGCGTTTCGCGCCAGCCACGCCATGCAGCAACGGGCGATTGCTCACCCCAAGATAGAGATCCTGTGGGATACGGTGGTCGATGAAGTGCTGGGCGATGAGCAGCAGGGGATGACGGACCTGCGGGTAAAGAATGTCAACACCGGCGCAACGCGTGAACTGGGCACCACCGGCCTCTTCATTGCCATCGGCCATACTCCGAATACCACGCTGTTCACGGGCGTGCTTGATATGGATGATAGCGGCTATCTGATGACGACACCGGGTTCGTCAAAGATGAATATCGCCGGGGTATTTGCCTGTGGCGATGTGATGGATGCGGTCTACCGTCAGGCGGTGACCGCTGCCGGAACCGGCTGCATGGCCGCGATTGATGCTGAACGGTGGTTGGCTGAACAGGAGTAACACCGAACGACCGGGCAGGTTGATGCTGCGGGGCCACGGCAAAAGCCGTGGCCCCGTTTTATTTGTCCGGCGGTTGCGACAGCGTGATATCGGAGGCCACGCTACGCAGGTGCAGGTCACGTTGCGGATAGGGAATTTCAATGTTTGCTTTTTTGAACGCCTTGCCGATCGCAATCCCCAGCGCGCTGATTACCACCAGGCGGTTACTGATGTCATCGACCCAGACCCGCAATTCGAAATTAATCGAGCTGTCGCCGAAAT
Organism: Desulfuromonadales bacterium; assembly: GCA_029210745.1. GTDB lineage: Bacteria > Desulfobacterota > Desulfuromonadia > Desulfuromonadales > JAHYIW01 > JAHYIW01. The sequence continues at coordinate 18,881 of JARGFI010000049.1, read as the reverse complement.
CAGTAAAAATCGCCGATGGCGCGGGATCATCGACCACCGCCGGATGCCCGACGCCGATCTGATCGAGAATTTTGATGACCTTTTCCATATCTGTTCCGTAGTGTACACCGACCTTGATCGTGACCCGCGAGAGGCTGCTCGACAACGTCCAGTTTTGCACCTTTTCAGAAATCAGGTGCGAATTCGGCACGATCAGTTCCGAGCGATCCCAGGTTTCAACGACCGTTGAACGCATGCCGATCTTGTTGATCGTCCCCCATTGTCCGTCGATGATGATGGCATCGCCGACCTTGACAGGACGCTCAAACAACAGAATCAGACCGCTGACAAAATTGTTGACGATATCCTGTAAACCGAAGCCGATGCCGATCCCGAACGCACCGGCGAGAATGGCAAAGTTCTGCAGCTCGATTCCGGCCATGGTCATGGCGGCGATAAAACCGACCAGCACAATGGCGTAGTGGCTCAGCTTTTTAAAGGCGTCCCTGACCCCGCGATCGATCCGTTTGCCGAAAAAGAACTGTGATTCGAGAAATGACTGGAAAAACCAGGAGAGCAGAATCGAAAAATAGAGGACCGCTCCGATCAGGACGATCGTTTTGATCGACAGATGAAATTCACCGATGATCAGTTCCAGTCCCATCAGGTAAAGCCAGGCCGCGCTAATGTCACTAAACAAGCCCCACACTGCCAGCAGGTAAAGACTGGCGATGGTAAAAATTATAAATCGACTCAAACGGATCAGGCGGGTGTTTGCGTGCGTCCCCAGATTTTTGACAAAACGGGTTGTGCCCAGAGCCTGGCTACTGAAAAGAAGGTCGATGGCCCCTTCAGCAATACGCAATGTCATCAATGTGAAAAGCATCAGAAAAACTGTGCCGATAGTGGAATTAACCAGATTGATGGAGAAGACCGCAAAACCGCCGATCTGTGCAGTCAAGGTCGCCAGAAAGATCATTGTACCGCTGTAGAGCAGGGCCAGATAACGGTCAACTCCGTCGGTGACGTGTTGCCGGTGCTGACGTCCCAGCCAGTAAAGAAAGGGGATACCGCAGACCGCCATGAGACTCAGATAGAGGCGATAGAGGGGCAATGGCAGGGCCAGCGTGGTGAATATTTTGGAAACAATAAAAAGCGCCGCGAGGGTGTAGGTGAGGAGCCGCTGGTTTCCTTCCGACAGCAGCTCACCGGCCAGTCGGGCGGCCGAGATGGTGGCGATCAGCATGACACCGAGGTAGAGTAGCGGCGGCGGAGAAACATAAAACAGATAAGGTGCGGCAAGGGAAATAAACAGTGCCGCGGAGTAGCGTCGTTTAAAGATGAATTGCCAGTCTTCAGCTTTGTCGGCGGTGGTCGCTGCCAGGTGACGGAACAGGACAAGCAGGGCGACAAACAGCAGCGCCTGGAGAATAAGCAGCCACCCCTGGCGTGCGAAAAAAGTACTTTTGACGTGCAGCGCGGCTTTCGTACCAGCAATGGTTTTTGTCAGCAGCTCGGTATTAAACTGCGCGAAGAACTCGCTGCTGAGCAAAGGCAGGGCATTGCGTCGGAACGGGCTTGCTTTGAGGGCGGTCAGTTCGCCGTCAATTTTTTCTTTGAGAGAGATGATCTCCTGATTGATTTGTGACGTATTTTCCTGCAATTTGAGCAGCACAGCGGAAGCTTTGACGACCCGTCCGAGTACCTCACGAATTTTGTTGTGCACATCGCGAAATGTTGCCTTGGGCACTTTTGCCCCGGAATCCACGAGCGATTTCTCCCACCCCTGCCAGAAGTCCTTTTTATCCCCCCAGCTTTTCCTGAGTTCTTCCAGCACCTTCAAAGGTTCGGCAATTTTATTCAGCAGTTGAACGACATCACGTTCTTCACCCTCCAGATAGGCGCGCACATTAAACAGGCGGTTGACCGGCCAATCGATCGGCACACCGAGTTCTTTAATTTTAGCGTTTTCCTGTTGCCAGTTGGTGCGAATTTCTTCGACACGGGCACTGAAGGCCGTGGTCTGCCGCAAGGTCTCTATCTGCTGCTGGGCAAGAACTGCGGCACCGTCAAGCGTCGTTGCCTCAGGGACGACCTCTTCCAGCCCCGGATAAAGCGCCGCTTCGGTTACGGCAGCCGCGGCTGGCGTCTCGGCTGGCACAGTTTCCGACCAGGCCGCTCCGGCGACGAGACCGAGCAACAACCCCATGAGGGCAAGGCTGTCCGGCACTTTCTGACATAATCGTTTGAGCGGAGCGCGACGGTACATTACAGCCACCTTTTGCGTTTAAAAAAGATCAGCAACCCCACCGCGCAGGTAAGCATCAGGATCAATACCGCAGGGTAGCCCCAGCGCCATTTGAGCTCCGGCATCAGTTCGAAATTCATGCCGTAGACCCCGGCGATAAAAGTCAGCGGAATGAAGATCGAAGCCATGATCGTCAGTACCTTCATGACCTCGTTCATCCGGTTGCCACTGATCGACATATAGAGATCAAGCAGGCTGGAGGTCGTGTCGCGAAACAGCTCGACCGAATCGATCGCCTTGATGACGTGGTCGTGGAGGTCGCGCAGAAAAATATGGGTGTCCGGGTGGATCCGGTCACTTTCGTCCTTGAGCATTTCGATAGTGACGTCACGCAACGGCCAGATCGCCTTGCGCAACAGGAGGAGCTCTTTTTTGAAAAAATGGATGCGGTTGAGACTGTCGCGATCGGTCTCTTCTATCAGTCTCTGTTCCAGAATGTCGAGGTGATCGCTGATTTTTTCGAGAATGTGAAAATAATGGTCAACCACCGAATCGATCAGGGCGTAAACCAGGTAGTCACTCCCCCGGGAACGGATCCGGCCACTCTTTTTCTGCAACCGTTCGCGCACCGCATTGAATACATCACCGGGGCGTTCCTGAAAGGAAAGGACATAGTTCTCACCGAAGATAAAGCTGAATTGCTCGGTCTCGATTTCGCCCCGTTCATCATTAAACGACAACATCTTGAGGATTATCAGGGTGTAGTCATCAAAGGTCTCGATTTTCGGACGATGGGCGGTGTCGAGGATGTCTTCGAGGGCCAGCGGGTGAATCCCGAAACCTTCGCCGAGGGCGCGCAGCAGTTCCACGTCATGAATGCCGTAGAGATTGATCCAGCTGACCAGGGGACTTTCTTTCACGGCAAGACACTCGGCAAGGGTAACATCGGTGCGGTGCGCGTGGTGGGCAGGACTGAAGTCGATAATCGACAGCGTCGGGCGAGCGGTTTTGACCTCGCCGATATGGACCAGACTGCCGGGCGGCAGCCCGACCTGTTTTACGTGGTGTCCCAACATGAACCCCCCTGCAGCTGTGGTGCAGTCAAGTTTACTGTAATTGCGGCCAGAAATCTTCCTGACCAAGGTCCGACACCAGATCTGCGACGATCTGATTGCCGAAAATATTTCCGTCAACGAGCGCAATGTGAAAGAGCGCATCGCCTTGATAAACCAGCGGCAATTCCAGTCGGCCAACGATCAGTCCTGCAAGGGGCGCATAGATCGCCTGTTCATTTTCGCCGAACGGATCGGAAATAAGTCCGAGAAAATCCCCCTTTTTGACCGATTTTCCGACCGGAATGATTTTTGTGACCATCCCGCTGATCGGCGCCCGAACCCATTTTGAGGTGTCGGCCCGAAATACCGTCGTGCGTTGTTCTTCTTTGCTGCCGCGCGGCAACATGTCGATTGCGCGCATCACCGCAATAATCCCCCGCAGTCCGGTACGGATCGACAGCTCATCAAAACGGAAGGCTTCCCCTGCTTCATAGAGCAGCACCGGAATATTGAGATCGGCGACCGTTTCGCGCAACGAGCCGTCCCGCAGTCGCGAGTGAATCATCACCGGTGCGCCAAACGCTTCAGCCAGCCGCGCGGTCTCGGCATCGTCGAGGCAGGCGCGAATCTGTGGCAGATTGAAACGGTGGTTCGAGCCGGTGTGCAGATCGATCCCGTGGGTGCATTGGGAGAGGATTTTCTTCAGCAACAGGTCGGCCAGACGCGAAGCCAGAGAGCCGTGCTCCGATCCCGGAAAGGAACGATTCAGGTCGCGACGATCCGGCAGGTAGCGGTCGCGATGAATAAACCCGAAACTGTTCACCGTCGGAATAACGATCAGTGTTCCGTGCAGACGGGAGATGTTTTTGCGTTTGATCAGGCGGCGGATAATTTCGACCCCGTTCAGTTCGTCACCGTGGATGGTCGAGGTGACAAAGAGGCGCGGGCCCGGTTTTTTGCCATGAATAACATGCACCGCAAGGGTGATATTGGTGTGGGTATACAGTTTGGCGACCGGCAAATCGATAGTGATCCGCTGGCCGGGCAGGATGACCGTGCTGCCGATAATTATGGGTGACTGCATCTTAGCCGGTGCCCCGGGTCTTGGTTTTGCCGGGTCTGCCCTGCATTTCGATCAAATGGATAATCTGCCCGGCAACATCTTTTTCGGTGGCACACTCAATCCCCTCAAGACCGGGCGACGAGTTCACTTCCATGACGACCGGGCCGTGATTGGAGCGCAGGATGTCGACCCCGGCGACATTCAACCCCATAATCGCTGCCGAGCGCACCGCTGTCGACCGTTCTTCCGGGGTCAGCCGGGCGATCGTCGCCTTGCCGCCACGATGGATATTGGAGCGGAACTCCCCCTCGGCGCCCTGCCGCTTCATTGCGGCAACAACCTTGCCACCGACCACCAGGCAGCGCAGATCGGCGCCGCCCGCCTCGCTGATATATTCTTGCACCAGAATATTGGCTTTCAACCCGCGAAACGCCTCAATGACACTTTCGGCGGCCTTCTGTGTTTCGGTCAAAACCACGCCGATCCCCTGGGTGCCTTCGAGAAGTTTGACTACCAGCGGCGCGCCACCGACCTGACCGATCAGGTCTTTGGTATATTTGGTCGAATGGGCGAAGCCGGTGACCGGCAGGCCAATCCCTTTGCGGGCGAGTAATTGCAGACTGCGCAGCTTGTCGCGTGAGCGGCTGATGGCCACCGATTCATTGACGCTGTAGACCCCCATCATCTCAAATTGCCGGACAACAGCGGTGCCGTAGAAGGTGATCGAGGCTCCGATACGGGGGATGATGGCATCGAAACCGGTGAGGTCCTCCCCTTTGTAGTGAATTGTCGGGCGCTGCGAGGCAATCGTCATATAACAACGCAACGGGTCGATAACTCGGGCCTCATGGCCGCGTTCGAGGGCGGCTTCCACCAGGCGACGGGTTGAATACAATTCCGCCTTACGCGACAGGATACAAATTTTCATGATGATTGTCCTTCAGAAACATACGCCCGGCGCAAGCTTCTGCCTTGCAGATACGACGCATGCGGGTCAATGCTGAAGCGTTCGCCAAGGGCGCTTCTGCCCAGCAACATCCGAAAGCGCATCGTCTCGCGGTTGGTGAGAGTGACTTCAATGGGCCACTCCTGCCCCGCCAGCCGCACACTGGTCTCGATAATATAGCGCATTTCCCGATGGCCACCGGAATCGGTGACAATCCGTCGATCCTTGACGCGTGCCTCGCAGACCCGTTCGATGTCGGTGCGCCGTTGCAACGGGTGCAGACCGAAACGGACATATTCGTGGCCGTCACGCTGAAACGGTTCGAGAAAACAGGTGTGCAGCGCCGAGGTACGGGCACCGCTATCGATCTTCGCCTTGATCGCGGGGATGTTGAGTTGCGGCAGCGCCAACCACTCCCGCCAGCCAATCAATGTTGTCATAAAGCACTTTCGCAGAATTATCAAAAAGCCGTTCGGCTCAGAGAATTATGTCAGAAATATCAACGATAGCAACGCGATAGTGGCATTGAGAAAATATTTTGCGGTTGCTCTGGTGGTTGGTGAGGAAATTGGGGGAGGCGCAACATTGCGGGATCGGATTACAGCCCGACAAGCGCTTTTTGAAGTTAATCAGAGGTGTTCGCTGACGTCGATGCCAACGATAAAGGGTTCAACTTCACCCACAACCCGGCGGCTCTCGGCACCGGCAAGATTCAGCAGCCGGTTATCGGTATATTTCACCCCTTGCGCATCGATCAGCAGCTTTAAATTGACCGCGTTCGGATCTTTTTCACCGACTTTCATGACCAGACCGATCGTATTATCATCAAGGCGCACCAGTGTCCCAACCGGGAAACGGCCCAGGGATGTGGTGAACATCTCGGTATATTCGGGGTGAAAAATGGTCGATTTGAGTTCACGCAAGCGCTTCACGGCTTCACGCTGCGTCAGCGGTCGCTGGTAGGAGCGCAATGTCGTTAATGCATCATAGGTATCGGCAATGGCCGTCATATCGACCAGCCGTGACATCTTCCGGTCACGCGCAGCAGACGGATACCCCTGACGGTCGTAGTGCAAATGATGACCCAGGACAATATCGATCACCTCCGCAGGAACCTGGGCCATGGCCTGAACAATGGCTGCCCCTTCAGCAGGGTGCTCCATGATTTTCCCGAACTCCAGATCGGTCAGTTTTCCCGGTTTGGTAATGATGCCGATATCAATTTTCAACTTGCCCAGATCGTGTAACAGCCCCCCCATACCGAGCAAGCGCAGTTCCTCTTCAGAAACTCGGCAGGCGCGACCAACCGCCAGGGCCAGAACGCCGACATTGACCGAATGGGTAAAGGTGTAGTTGTCATAATCCTTGAGCATCGACAGGGCAAAGAGCGCAGAGGGGTCTTCAATGGTCAACTTGGCCATGCTCTCGACCACTCCGATGATCTCGACGGTCGAGGGGATCGCGCCGAGACGCACATCCTGGAAGATATTGTCCATGACCTGCAACGCCCGTCCGTAGACTTCGCGCGGACTTTCCTTCTCGGCAACAGTGGTTGTTTCGGTTCTGATCACCCGAATGTGGTTCAATACCGGGGCAGCAACATCGCTATCCGCACGCTGCTGCACAAATATTTGTGTAAACTGCCGCAGTTCCTCAAGGTCGACGCCGCGCGAAAATTCAATCCTTTCGATTTTGCGTTCGCTTAACAGATGACTCATCTCTTCCGTCACCGCAGAAGGATCGACAAACAGGTGATCTTCGAAAAAGAGAGAGCCGTCAACATTGCCGATTCTTAACACAGAACGCGCGGAGAACAACCCCTCCAGCCCCTCCAGCAACGCTCCAAGTTGGCGTTGCACTGCTGGGTGTTGGGCGGGATAGAGGCGCAACCCTTTTAAGCTGGCGACAAAACTTTGAATAATCTTGAGGTAGCTTTCAGTCATCAGTCGGTATTCTCTTGTTCAGTAATTTCAGGGCATGATGGGCCGCCTGAGCGACACTCTGGGTGCGGTCTGTGGTCGCCGATTCCAGGGCCTGACGCGCCGCATCACCCCTGATGTCGCCAAGGCTGTGTGCCGCCGTCGCGCGCAGTTCGTCAAGTTGTCCACGCTTCCAGAACCTTTTCATGGCGATGATCTCGCTTAATCGGGGGGCCGCTGTCTCGGCACCGATTTCACCCAACGCCCGAATGGCATCCCTGCTCAGTTCAAAATTTTTCAGCATGCTCGCGTCGTCTTCAAGCAGCCGCAGAATAGCGGGGATGGCTGCCATATTACGCATTGCGCCAAGCGACAGCATCGATTGACGAATAAGGTCATCGTCCCCACCGGACAACGATTCAATCAGAATAGCTACGGCCTGATCACCACCGATGCGGGTCAGCGCACGCACCGCCTCACGACGCACCCGAACATCATCGTAGGTCAAGAGCGCGGCAAGATCTGGTACCGCGTCCTGAAGCCGCAACTCTGCCAGCACAATTGTTACGTTGCGCACCACATACCAACGCTCGTCGTGCAGATATTCGCGCGCGACAGGTAATGCGTTTTTGCCGAAGCGAGAAAGCAGTGCGGTCAGTATCCGGCGTGCGGAAGCATCTTCCGCGTCGACCAGCCGTTGCATAACCCGAGGACCGATACGCGCTTTAAGAAAAATTGCGATTTTCTGGGCATACAGCTGAAGCTCCTCAGGCAGACTCTTGTCGCAGACAGTGTCGAGCAGATAATCAAATAAATCGTTGGCACAAAGGTCGCCAAGCACACTTTGCGCGACTTTGCGACGTTCTTCCGATAAGGTGTTTTCTCCCACCACCCGGCAGACCAGCGCCAGCATCTGGAAGATCTCAGTGCGATATTCAGCGATCAGGCTGTCACGAACGGCTGCCGGAATTTCACGCAACAAGGCACAGTAGTGCTCATCATCCTGCGCACCACGCAGCGCCTGAAGAAGCTCGCGCAGATAGTTCTTGACAACCGGTTGTGGCTGAGCTTCTGCGGTCGCATCCTCTTCCGCTTCCTTGCCTTGGTCGGTGTTGTTGTCGAGCGTATGCCCCCCCTCCACACCTGCATCTGCATCCGCAGGTGGCGACGCGTCGACAATTGGTGGCTCGCCCGAAATGCTCCCGGTGGTCTCGGCCTGCGCCAATTCCTCACGCTTTGCGAAAATTTCCTCCATATCAATTTCATTGGTCCAGAGCGTTGTCACCCGCTCACTATACAACACTTCCTGAATGCCGCCCCGAGCCTGAATGGTTGCCGGATCGAGAGCAAGGCAGCGCACCAGCGTGAGGATATCCTCCACCTTGACATCCGCCTGGATCAGCAGACGGTTAATCCGCCGCGAGAAGAGCAGTGCGGCCATTTTTTTAACTGCCGGATTTTCCGTCACCAGCGGCTTGTCGTCGAGCAGAATGGCTTCACGACGGACGGTGAAGACAAAGGCATCCTCATCCGCAACCAGCGCCCGAAAAGCAATCATCGCCTCTTCCGTTGCAGCAGCAAGAGCCGGATGTCCCTCGGGATAGAAGCGTCCGGACTTGACCATCCGGTCAAGTCCCTTCAGCGCGTCTTCGAGAAGATGTTGTTTCTGCATACCCATATTAATAAATTGTTCAGGTTTTTGCCTTGTTGATAACATCCCGATATCAACCCAACATGCCTGCTGGAAAATTCAGGCCACGTTAAAGGTACTGCTTTCCGGACAAGATGTAAAGACCGAGTCGCCGCCGACGGCGGCGCTCGTCTCATTCATTGTCAATAACACAGAACCCTCGATCTGTGGCACCTTGCGCCGAAAGGGTATACATATCCTCCAACTCACGCCGAAAATGATCGAAGACAACCTTGCGCTTGACCTTTAGTGTGGGTGTCACTTCCCCCTCGGCAGAGGAAAAATCGCGCGAAATCAGCGTAAATCGCTTGATTCTCTGATAAGAGGGAAGCGCCTCCTGCAACCGGTCAATCCGCCGCCGGATCAGATCCAGAATGCGCGCGTGATTGACCATGTCGCAATGATTCAAATAGCTGATCTTCTTGTATTTTGCATAAGCTTCGAGATTATCGAAGTTGGGCACCAGAAGTGCCGTCAGGTAGGGTTTGCCGTCACCGTAGACCATGGCGTTGGCAAGATACTTGTCCCCCTTGAAGAGGTTTTCAAGAAACTGCGGGGCGATATTTTTTCCACCGGCAGTTACAATCAAATCTTTTTTTCGATCGGTAATCATCAAATAGCCGTCGTGATCCAGCACCCCGATATCACCGGTCGCCAGCCAACCATCGTCACCCAGGACTTCAGCTGTTTCCTCAGCTTTATTCCAGTAGCCGCGAAAAACGCCCGGACCGCGAACCATGATCTCGCCGTCGGCGGCAATCCGGACCTCGGTGCCGGAAATCGGCCGCCCCACCGTTCCGAGGCGCTGCGCCGTCGGCGTATTCACCGCGATGACCGGCGATGTTTCGGACAGCCCGTACCCCTCGTAAATCGGCACTCCGGCGGCAAGAAAAAATTCAGCGATCTCCGCCGCAAGCGGTGCACCACCGGAGACAAAAAACCGCAGCCGTCCGCCGAGACGCTCATGAATCTTGCTGAAAACCACCTGGCGAGCGAGCTTGACGCCAAGACTGAGCAGCCTCCCGGGCTGCTCTCCGGACAGTTCCAGCTGCACATACCGTTTACAGGCATGCAAAGCCCCGAAAAAGATTTGTTTACGCAACCAGGAACCGGACAAAACCTGATCCAGTATCCGGGCATACATTTTTTCATAGAGGCGCGGAACACTGACAACAATGGTCGGTTTCACTTCAGCCATATTGGCGGGGACCGTGTCAATACTCTCGGCATAACTGATCACCGCGCCCTGAATCAGCATCAGATAGTAACCGGCCATTCTTTCGAACACATGTGACAGCGGCAGGAAAGAGAGACATTCATCCTCTTCCCCGATCGCAAACGCTTCGATACTGGCATCGATGTTCGATAAAAAGTTGGCGTGACTCAGCAGTACACCTTTTGGCGTTCCGGTCGTCCCCGAAGTGTAGATCAATGTTGCGATATCGTCACCTCGTCCCGCTGTCAACCGCTCTGCAAAAAGCTCCGCCGAACCATTCTCCGCGCTACGGAGAAATTCATCAAGGGTGACAAAGAGAGGGTGGGCAACCTCTCCGTCGAGCATCACCACCTGCCGCAGTTGAGGCAAGGTGGCAAGGTGATCGATCAACTCCACACCGAGTTCCGGCGAGTAGAGAAACAGGATGCGACTGGCGGAATCGTGCAGGATGTAACGTAAGGTTGCCACATCCTCGGTGTGATAAACCGGAGCCGTGCGGGCACCACAGGCCATGGTGGCCAGATCGACATAGGCCCACTGCGGACAGTTCGGAGACATAATTGCGACCCCGTCGCCCGGTTCAATTCCGCAATTCAGCACCCCTTGGCCATACAACCGTACCTGGCGGGCCATCTCAAACCACGATATTGATCGATACGTTCCTTCCCGTTTGCGGCGCAAAGCGGTTCGTTCACCGCGTTCTGTCGCGAGCGTGAAAAATATCTGGGGAATCGTGCGGGCCATGGCAACCTCCTGTGATGAACGCGGCAGATAGTACCCTGTTACTGGCTATTATATCAAAATAGAAAAATTCGTTGACAAATAATGCCCGATCAGAAAAGGTCTCACTAACCCTTCACAAAAGGATTCTGATCATGGTCCTCGGTATCACCGGCGGTATCGCCTCCGGTAAAAGCTATGTCACCGCTATTTTTAAAGAATTCGGTATCCCGGTAGTCAGTGCTGATAATCTGGCGCGCGCCGTTGTTGAACCGGGACGACCGACCCTGCAAGCGTTGCGTCAGCGCTTCGGTGAAGCCATCATCACCGCGCATGGCGAACTTGACCGCGCACGACTGGCTGAGATCATTTTTGCCGACCCTGCGGCACGCCGCGATCTGAACCAGATCATTCATCCCGCAATCGCCACGCTGGCGGAGCTGACCTTGCAACAATTGAAAGACGCCGGCAAACGGTTGATCGTCTATGAAGCCCCGCTGCTCTTTGAAGCTGGCGCGGAAGATCGCGTCGATGCCGTTCTCATGGTCAGCATCGACCCTGAACTGCAACGCCGCCGGTTAGCTCGTCGTGACGGTCTCGATGACGCTGCGGTTACGGCCCGGGTTGCGGCGCAGCTGCCGCAGGAGGAAAAGGTGGCACGGGCCGATTATGTGATCGATAATTCCGGATCACGCGCAAAAACCCGCGCTCAGGTCAGCGCGCTTTATCATCAACTCACTGTCACTTGTCAGCTTTCTGGCGATTGAAAAATTCAGCGATGCGGCGCAACGTTTCGCCCTGCACCGGGCTCTCCGGCGCACACAAGACATGCGCCGCTTCGGGACCGAATTGGTGACAGGTTTTGTCTGGCGCGCCCAACCGGTTAAACAGGGTTCGCGTACTGCCGACATCAATCGTTCGGTCCCCGGCCCCGCCGAGGATCAACGTTGGAGTTTTCATCTTTGGCAATTCCGTCTTGATCTGCGCCACCAGACGGTTAAGCTGGGCGACTCCCGCCAACGGTCGACGAGCGTAATAATAAGGTGCCGCCGTTGACGCATGATTGGCGCGTTGGTAGGGAATGAAGCGGTGCAACCAGTCGGCCCAGGGTGCCAGCTGGTGTCGCAGTCGCAAATAGGGGGAAATCAGCGTCAACCCGACATAGCGATCAGTCAACGACCTGTGCAGCAAAAGGAGTGCGCCGGTACTGACCCCGACGGCAAAGACCTGGCGATAATTTTCTGCCAGCAGCCGATAGCCAGCGGCAACATCATTTCGCCACTCCTGCCAGCGCCGCGTCGCCAGATCTTCAGGATATGTGCCATGACCGGCGAGGCGCACGGCCAGTGACGCAAAGCCGACCGTCTGCAAATACTCGGCGACCGGACGCATCTCCCACGGGCTGGCAGTGAAGCCATGGACCAGCAACACGGCCCGCTCCGTCGGCTCTTCAGGGGTCAGCAAAAAAGGCCGATTGGCGACATTGTCGACTCCGGCCTGCATCGCTGCCGCGCACATCACCTCGACAGCATTAAACACCTTCATCCGCCTGTTGCCCCCTCAACGCAACAGGCCAACCCTCAAAAAAGGCGGGCCTGTGAAGCGATAACCTGCTGAAAAATTTACTTATTATAGCCAAGTCGCGTCGACAGATCTTCGGCGGCACCAAGCGCCAGCGGCACTATCTCTTGCGTGATCCGCTCGTCACCAAGGCGCATCGACGGACCTGAAATGCTGATCGCACCGACAATCCGGCGCGTATAATCTCTGATCGGGGCGGCAACGCAACGAACCCCCGGATCGAGCTCTTCATCATCGATCGCATACCCCTGCTCCTGAATCTTTCGCAATTCTTTTTTCAGTGCGTCCAACGACGTAAGTGTCTGCGGAGTATAGGCTTTAAACTCGGCCGGCAAGGTCGCTTCGAGTTCTTCATCCGAGAGATAAGCAAGGTGTGCCTTACCCGCCGCGGTACAGTACGATTGCAGGCGCGAACCGACACGCGACACCACGCGCACGGTCAGGTTGGTTTCAACCACATCAAGGTAGACAACGTACCCCTCTTTCAAGATTGCCACGTAGGCTGTTTCGTTACATTCGCCGACAATCCCGTCAAGAATTGGTTTTGCCTGGCGAAGCAAGCCCATCTGCTTGATGAAGGTCTGGCCAAGTTCGAGCGACTTGAGCCCCAGGCGATAGTTTTCCGTCGCCCGATTCTGCTCAATATAGCCCCGCGATTCCAGCGTCGCAAGCAGCCGAAACACATTATTTTTGTGCAATTTCAAGCGCTTGCTAAGTTCGGTCACCCCCAGCTCATCAACCTCGTCATGGAACTGCTCCAAAAGATCGAGGGCGTGAGAAACCGCCTGAATGATATATTCGGATTTTTCTTTTTTTGCCATGGGAATATCACCTTCTTTGTATTCGCGAAATAACAGTAATTTATCGTCCTGATATCGTCCTATGATAAGAGTTCATCTACACATGTCAAGAAGAATGGGAATTAATGCGAAATATGTATAGCCACGCCCCCTCGTTGCAGCGCACAAACGTCATTTTTAAAAACCCCTAAGGTATAATAAAATGTTGTTTTATAAATGTCAACAGAGATTGGAAAAATTTGTATGTTTTATGTTTTGACGACCGCTTGACAGCCTTTGAAGGTTCCGTTAGATTGAACCTGGCAGATCATTCTGGAGTACGTTACATGCTGAATATTGGGAAAAATATCCTGGTGGCGATCGACGGTTCACCTCAATCGGACAAGGCCGCCGAGGAAGCCGTCCGCCTGGGGATGAACAATTCGACGTCCAGCTTCAAAAGCAAGGTGTTTGCCATTCTGATCCTCTCCGGTGATCACAACCCCTCATTTACCGATTTTTTCCCCAAACCACTCGATACCGAACTGCCCGACTGGGAGGAAAAACGCCAACGCATCTTTTACGTTGTCGAAAAAGCCGCCCGCGAATCGGGCACTCCCCTTGAGTGTGTGGTGCGCTACGGTGACGCGGCTGAAGAAATCATGCTTTTTGCCGAGGATAACGATATTAATGTGATCGTGATCGGCTCCTCGGGTGTCGGTCGGGTCAAGCGCACGTTGCTCGGCAGCGTGTCAACAAAAATCGCCCTCCACTCTCGTCATTCCGTCTATATTGTTCGTTAGTTTATCCCACCGCGCATTGCCCCAGGGGGCGCGTCTCCTGACAGAGATAGGTGTAGACTTCTGCCAGCGCCGCACGAATTCCCGCTTCGTCTTCAGGGAGTTCATAGGGTGACAATTCGAGCGTGATTGTCTCGTCATAGCCGGTTTCGCTGAGATGATTCAGAAACCGTGTCAGGGGCAATATGCCACGCCCCGGCAGCAGATGTTCGCGCCCATAGCCATAATCAGAGAAGTGAATGTTGCGCATTTTTGTGGAGTTGTAAAAGAGGTGAAAATCGTACAGGAAATTGGCGTTGGTCGAGCCCATGTGCGCTGTGTCAAAAGTCAAGAAAAGGTTACGGGCGCGCATGAAATCGATCAGGTGGGTGGTTTGTGCAAATAGATAAGGATTGATTTTGAGCGTTGGTTGCCGCGGCATATTTTCGATGGTGATCACAACTTCACCCCCGCCAAGCTCCGCCTGAAAATCGCTTATTTTCATCACCCAGCGCCAGAACTTAAGCTCCAGCCAAAGCCAGCAGGGGGGGTGAAAATTGACCAGTGGAATGCCGGTGGCCTGTGCCAGATCGACAGTTTTATATAATTGCCGAACCTTGTCCCCCCAACCATCGATCTGAAAAAATGGTGCATGCAGCGACTCCACCGGCAGGATCTGTTGCAGATCACGCACCATTCCCGCGTTGTCGGCAAAGCGAAAATCATGATTAATGATGATCTCAATGCCGTCAAAACCGGTATCACGAGCAATCTCAAATGTTTTTTCCAACGGCAGCGTATGTAACGTCCCCGCTGACATGAGCAGTTTCATCTGAAATAAAACACTTTTCTATTAATTGCGAAGGTTGGGGCCACCAGAAACATGGCGCACTCAGGGCTGATGAACTTTTTCAATCAAAAACCGGGTAATTCGTTCCGGTGGCGCCGGTGTCGCCAGTGAAACCCCGACCATAACCAGCGCAACGACCGGTGCGCCGATAAAGGCTGAAGAGGTCGGTGGCAAAAATCTGGACAGCTCCGGCGACCACCAGGCCAACAGCAGGCTGCCGATGGTGATGGCGATGCCACTCAGCATCCCGGCAATCGCGCCGTATTTGTTGGCGCGACTCCACCAGATCCCCAACAGAAAGACCGGAAAGAGCGTATTCCCCGCCAGCGCAAAAGCCACCGCAGTAATCTCGGCGATCAGTCCCGGCGGGTTGATCGCCAGCACCACCACCAGTGCTGCCAGAAACAGTGTTGTCATACGCGCAACCTTCATCTGCTGCTGCTCCGAGGCATCCGGCTTGAGCAGACGAAAATAAATATCGTAGGCAAATGCCCCCGCACCGTTGATCAGCAATCCAACCACGGTCGAGATTGCTGCGATAACACCGCCAACCGCCAGCATGGCGACGGCCCAGACCGGGATTCCGGCGCGCTCGGCGGCCAGAATGACAATCAGGTCAGCAGGTTGTGCGGCCCCCAGACCATCGCGGAGCTCCATGATCTTGGCAAAAACGGCGTAGGCCGGTGCACTCCAGTACAGCAGGCCAATGAAGAATATCCCCCACACGACACTCCAGCGCGCATCGCGAATATTCGGCACTGTATAAAAGCGGGTCAGCACATGCGGCAGTCCGGCAGTTCCAACCATCAGCGTGAAACAAAGGGCAATCCACTCATACACAGAGGCGTACTTCCAGGGCGCCATCCAGTCCCCTTGCCCCCCCCGACCCAGATCGCGGAGTGCCTCTCCGTAACCGATCTGCGGCAATAACCAGAAATAGTCGAGATAGTAGGCGATAACCATCAACGGCAGCAGAAAAAAAATGATCAGTACCGCGTAGTGCATACGCTGTTTGCGCCGCGCACCCAACGCCCCGGCGATGGTCAGATAGCTCAACGTAACCGCCACGCCAAGTACCAGCGAGGGCGTGTAGTCAAAACCGAACATCCAGGCAAAGACCAGCCCCAGCCCTTTGTATTGCGCGGTGCAATAAACCAGGGTGATCAGAATCGCAATAATCGCCGCGATCAGACGCGCGTAAGGTGAATCGTAGCGCGCTTCAACGAATTCCGGCGCGGTATATTTACCGAACCGCCGAATCTGATTCCCCATCAGAACCAGCAACAACACATAACCGCCGGTCCAGCCGACCACGTAGGCCATCCCCAGATAGCCCTTGAGGTAAAAGACCCCGGCGATACCGAGGAAGGAAGCCGCACTCATCCAGTTTGATGCAATCGCGGCACCGATTCCGGCGCGACCGGAGGTGGCACCGGAGACCCAGTAATATTCGTCATTTCTGGCACGACTGACCAGACCGCCAAGGAGTGAACATCCCAGCACGGCAAGCAGAATCAGCAGCGCGATCGGTTTGAAAGCAAAGTCGGGCATTAGTGCACCATTCAGCGTCGCCGCCCCCGGCGGCGAGCAGTTAACATATCCATCAGCGCATTGAACAGAAAACAGATCAGGATAAAGAAGAGGATGACCCCCTGACCGGAGACCAGGAAATGGAGGGGGAACCCCCAGACATTCCCCTCGGTCAGGAAGCTTTCACCCAGCAGGTTATGCTGTGAGTCAGCCAGCAATAACGGAAAACCGAAGGAGCCCAACAGCCAGGCAGCGAGCATGATTTTGATCAGCCGCACCTCGTGTCGCATGAAGCCCGCTTGTGGCAAAAAGAAATTAACCCGGTTATTGTCACCTTTATTTGCCGGTTCAGTCGTCATTCCAATTCCTTCCAGTTTGGCCGAAGCGGGGAGGCTTCACCTGTACCGGGAGATTATGGCAGAAAATAAAATATTTTTCATCCCTCAACTGGTCTTCATCAGTTCGCGCAACAGACTGGTTGCGAACGATCCTTTGGGTAACATAAAACGAACCCGCAACCCTTCAGCTTCGAGGGTGTAGCCGATCGCATCGACCGGTACCCGCAGCGGGCGACGCTCCCCGGCCATCCCCAGCCCCTGCTCCAGACGAAACGCTTCCAGCGTCAGGTCACTGGCATGGAGTACGGCAGTTTCGCGGCGCCCGGCTTCCTCCTCGGCAAGCATTACTTTGTGACCGAAGAGGGGGGCCGTGGGGCTGATCTCGAACGCATCCGCACGAGCCTGTTCGGCGGTCAGGTCAGTCACTCTGAAACAAGCGCCGTTGGCATGCTTGCAGGCGATGTCACCGGGGAGCAACTGTCCCGGATCGGGAAGGCGAGCAGTGAGCAATCGATCGAACAACGCCGCTTGACAGGCGGAAAGATAAAGGCGCAACAGCTTCGCGGGAAAGCGTAACAACGCTTTTTTCGCAGTCACCCCTTTGCTCATCTCGCGTAACAGCATGTATTCATGATTCATGCGTCGCGGCATCAGTGGCAGTGCCGCCGCCGGACCACCGTCACGAAACGCCTGGGCTGCAACGCGCCAGTCCTCGGTACGGATCAGCTCCGGGTTGCCAATGATTTCCTGCACTGCTGCGTCAAAATCACCCCCCAGAATAGCGCGCCCGATGCGGTGAGAATTCCCCAGAATACCGTAGCGTTGCTCCCCGAAAAGGTTCGGAACGCCGCTGTGCTCCAGCTGCTTGAAAATTTTTTCGGCGCGGCTAACCGCGTCGTCGGCAACGCCACGAATGAGAATTTCAAAACGATTGCCCGCCAGATGACCGAGCCGCAGTTTATTGCCATGAAGTCCGGTTTCGAGCACCTTCACTCCGGGCAAATCGAGTTCGGTGATGCGCGGCGCGGTGGCGGCGGGGAGCGACAACCACTGGCGGGTCGTGGCGCGAGCGTCCTTCATTCCGGCGTAGCCGATCTCCCGTTCACTGATGCGACAGGCCCGCGCCAGTTTACGCACCAGATCGAACGTCGTCATACCGGTCTTTTCGACCCACAGGTAAAGATGCTCCCCGGCACCGCACGGACGATAGAGCGGTACCTCTTCGACACAAAAATCGGTGGCCGTTTCCTTGATCGTGCCACCGATCCCCGCCACACCGGCGGTCAGATAATCAGGCATTGGCAGCCTTTCCCCAGCGGATCCGGAAGCCCTGGACAATCTCGGGTAATTCTTCAACACGGATCTTGAAATCGGCAACACGCTGATAATGGAAATAGTAAATCGGCTGTCCCTGGTCGAGAAAACGCCGCATATATTTTGAAGACGGATAACCGGGCAGCTGATAGGAAAACGAGGTCGGTTGACGGTTTTTGTAGCCGGGATGAAAAGGCAGAATTTCGGCAACATCCGCAGCGTAATCGGTAAAGTCGGTAGCGAAGAAAAATTCGCCATGCGGATGCAGATAATAGAGCAGCAGCCGCAAAAAATCACCGTTGACCAGGCGGCGATAGCGGTGACGTTTCTTGGGCCAGGGATCAGGACAATTGACATAGACCGCAGCCAGTGAGTCAGCCGCACAAAAACGGTTAAGCAGATAGCGCGCCTCCATGCGCAGAACACGCACATTAGCAAGCCCCGCCGCATCGATTTTGGCGCAGGTCTTGTAGCACCCTTTATTGTAGATGTCGATCGCCAGGTAGTTCCGGTGCGGCTGTTGCCGTGCCAGGTCGACGATGAAGTGACCGGTCCCGCAGCCGATTTCAAGGACCAGCGGCTGCTCTACCGGAAAAAGTTCCGCAACCCCGGCAGTCGCCGCAAGGTGTTGTTCACAGACAAATGACGGTGAGTTGATTTCAATGACTCTCTGGGTCATAAGAGATACTCCAACATACTGATTCAGCGCCAAAAAATTGTGACACTAACATGAAAAGCGCGGGGGTGGCAAGAACGAAGCCAACTGACCGCAGGGTAAATTCGTCCCAACCCACAACCCCCGCTACCTTTGCCGATTTCATCTTTTTTCTGGTCAAACAGCCACAGATCGCGTATAAAGGAAACTCCTTCATCC
>JARGFI010000048.1 GCA_029210745.1 Desulfuromonadales bacterium | reverse complement strand
AAGGTTATTCGGCCCTGAGTGGGGCTCCGTTACGGCGTGAAAAACCCGATTTCGATCCCGATAGCGATTTCGATCCCTTTGAGCAAAACCTTTTTTATAGGACGCTGATTTTCATGATGAACGCTGATCAAGATCAAAGCAAAAGCCAAAAGGGTTAAGCTTTTGACCCTGAATCCGCCCTTTCAGCGTTTATCAGCGTCCGATTAGCCTTTTGGCAGTTTAAAAGCCGTCGGCAGATAACTGTTTTTCAAGCGCAGCGGCCCGGGTTTCGACCCCGGCGGCCAGCGACCGTTTATAATCGCGCAATTTTTCGCGCAACTCCGGATCGGCGGTGGCCAATATCTGTACCGCCAGCAAACCGGCGTTCTTCGCCCCGGCCTTGCCAACGGCGACCGTTGCCACCGGAATGCCGCCCGGCATCTGTACCGTCGACAGCAGCGCGTCGAGCCCTTTGAGCGCCGTCGAGTCGATCGGCACGCCGATCACCGGCAGGATCGATTCGGCCGCCACCACCCCGGCCAGATGTGCCGCCGCCCCGGCCCCGGCAATCAGCACCCGCGCCCCGCGCTCTTCGGCGCTGCGGACAATGCGTGCCGTCCGCTCCGGCGAGCGATGGGCGCTGGACACGGTCATTTCAAACGGCACGCCAAAATCCTTCAACACTTTGGCAATCTCGACCATCACCGCGTAATCGTTATCACTTCCCATGACGATGCTGACTAATGGCTGATTCATTGATAATCCTTTCCTGATTCCATAACTGTCCGAAATTCCTGTTGAGAAAAAAATGCGTCCCAGGGAGGCTGCGCGGTGTCCACCGTTTCAAGGGCTTTTGCTGCGCGGGCTTCAGCAAACAGGCGCGATACCTGCGCGGGTTCACGATCGAGGGACCAGAGCGCCACCGCAACCCCCAGCTTGAGCAACCCGGCATCGGCATCAAGGCTCAAACCGCGTTCAAATTCCGCCAGTGCTGCTGACCACCGTTTCTGCCGTGCCCGGTGGGTACCGGTGACGAAGTAACTCAGCGGATGATAGCCGTAACGGCTGTTCAAGTCACGAATCACCGCCAAACCTGCGCGCTCATCGCCCTGTTCCAGTAACAAATTACCCAGATTCAGGTAAGCGGACCAGAGGCGGGGATGGAGCATGATCGCCCGGCGATAATAGCTCTTCGCTTGCTGATAGTCTTTTAGGTTTTCGTAGAGAAACCCCAGATTGTAGTTATTGACCGCGGAACGAGGGTTTTCTGCCAAACTGATAAGCGCCTGTTCGAGCGCGGCAGGGTATTTCCCCTGTTTCGCGTAAACATCGACCAGTGAATTGCGGGCGCGTTGATGATGCGGCGCTTTACGCAGGATATCGAGGGTGATCGTCTCCATATTCTGCCAGACCAGGTTACGCTGAACCGTCGCAAGCGCAAAGCACAGCACCAAACCGACCAGCAACAGAGACCACAACCGGTCGCCACGCCAGCGTAGTTCCGCGACGGAACCGACGCTGAGGGCAAACCCGACGCAAGGCAGGTAAAGATAGTGCTCGGCGACCGGATAGTGAAAGTCGACAAGATGGCTGACCGGCAGGAGCGCGATGATGATCCAACCCAGCCCCAGAGTGATTAACGGCGCGCGTTGACGTATCGCAATCAGGCAGGCGACCAGCACAATGACAAAGATCCCGCTTGCAACAGTACCATACGACGCAGGATAAAGGCTGAAATCAAAGACGCCCTTGTAGTCGGCAAGGAGCCGGGTCGGCCACAGCAGTTTGGACAGGTAAAACAACTGCAGATTGGCGTACGACAGGTTGCCGTCGGCCAGTGCGGGCGAAGCAAGATGGTTTGCCAGCACGGGTGCCGACGTTCCGAACACGGCGGCCATCTTGGGTGCAAGTGTTGCACCAAGTCGCCACCAGAGATACAGGGTGACAAGAAAAAAACACCACAGATATTCGCGCCAATACAATGTGATACATCTTTGCGCGGCAGCGATAGCAGCACTGTTTTTCATCAGGCACCAGTCGGCCAACACCAGTAGCACGGGGAAAACCACGGCGGATTCCTTGGAAAAACCCGCCAGGAAGAAGAGTCCGAGAATGGCCGGAAACCACCAGTAATTGTGCGTCTGTCGATAGCGGTAAACCGCCAGCAAGGCGGCGCATAAAAAAAACGCGGCGAGGATATCCTTGCGCCCGGAGATGTAGGCAACCGCATTGGTCTGAATCGGATGGGCAATAAAGAGTAAAGCGCCCAGCAGCGCCGTCCGGGATGATAGCAACCAGCGCCTGAATAAAAAAAACAGCACTATTCCGGTCGCGGCGTGCCACAACAGATTCGACAGATGAAACATCCACGGCGCACCGCCACCGAGAGCAAAATCAACCGCGTAGGTCACCCAGCGGACATTGCGTCCACGCAACAGGCCGGGAGCCAGATCTTCGACCAGCGCATCGGCGGGAACGTTGAAAAAGAGCGGCAGATTCCGCAGATCACGCAGCAGGTAGTTATCCTGAATGTAGGCATTGTCATCAAGGACGAATTCATTGTCGAGAGTGTTGGCGTAGATGAGACAGGTGACAACAACGATGATCAACAGTCCCCAGCGCCGACAAATCTCTTCAATTTTTGTTACTGGCAACATGTCATCTCGTTCATTGATTGGCCGTTAAAAGGACGTATCGGGTATTTGAATCAGGACCAAAAGAAACCCTTTTAATGGGACGCTGATTTTCATGATTCACGCTGATTAAGATCAAAACTTTCTGTCAAGGTTATTCGGGATTCCGTCAGGTCGTGAAAAACCCGATTTCGATCCCGCAGTTGCCGTACCTCCAAAAAAAGGGTTTAATCCTTTGACCCTAAATCCGCCTTTTCAGCGTTTATCAGCGTCCTATTAAGTCTTTTCAGCGTCCTACCCCACAGGTTTTTCACCATTTACAACCGCAAAGCCTTGGCGCCGATGTCGGTTCGGTAGTGGGCGCCCTCCCACGAAATGGCGTGAACCCCCTCATAGGCTTTGGCAATCGCCGCCGCGACGGTGGCACCGCGTCCGGTGACGCCGAGAACCCGGCCACCCTGATTCACGACCTGCCCGTCACGTTCGGTCGTGCCGGCGTGAAAAACCATCAGCTCGTCGATCTTGGCGGCGGCATCCAGGCCGCTGATCGGCAGCCCCTTGGCGAAATCGCCGGGGTAGCCGCCGGACGCCATCACCACACACACCGCTGCTTGCTCATGCCATTCAAGAACCTGCCCGGACAAATCCCCCCGCGCACACGCCATCAGCACCGGCACGAGGTCGGATTTGAGTCTTGACAGGAGCGGCTGGGCTTCCGGATCACCGAAGCGGGCGTTGAATTCGAGGACGCCGATTTTGCCGTCATCGATCATCAGTCCGGCGTAGAGCACCCCGCGATAGGTACATCCTTCGGCGGCCATGCCACGCACCACCGGCTTGATCACGGTCTCGACGATTTCATCGTAGAGGGCCGCCGTCACCACCGGAGCCGGGGAATAAGCCCCCATCCCGCCGGTGTTCGGGCCCTGGTCATTGTCGAAGACCGGCTTGTGATCCTGCGACGACGCCAGCGGCAGTACCCGCTCACCATCGGTGAAGGCCAGAAACGACGCTTCCTCGCCGTTGAGAAACTCTTCGACGACGACCTTTTCGCCTGCCGCTCCGAACGCCTTGTCGAGCATGATGTGATCGACGGCAGCAATCGCTTCGGCAATGTCGCGCGCGACCACCACACCCTTCCCCGCCGCCAGCCCGTCGGCCTTGACGACAATCGGCGCGCCCAGCTTGTTGATAAATGCCACCGCGTCATCACGCTCGCTGAAGGTACCGTAGGCGGCGGTCGGGACACCATATTTGGCCATGATGTCCTTGCAGAACGCCTTGCTTCCTTCGAGCTGTGCCGCCAGCTTTGACGGCCCGAAGATCAACCGGCCCGCGGCTTCAAACTGATCGACAATCCCGAGGGTCAGCGGCAGTTCGGGGCCGACCACGGTCAGGTCGATCTGCCGCGCGGTAGCAAAGGACAGCAGTCCGTCCAGATCATCAACCGCCAGGTCAACGCATTCCGCCAGCGCCGCAATCCCCGGGTTCCCCGGCGCACAATAGATTTTGTCCACCAGCGGCGACTGGGCCATCTTCCAGACCAGAGCATGTTCGCGGCCACCGCCGCCGATTACCAGAATTTTCATAAATTAAGGCCTTTTTGTTTATAGATTGTAACTGTTCAGCTCTTTCGTAGGAGCGGCTTTAGCCGCGAACAATCGCGCCTGAAGGCAACTCCTACAGCGTCATTCCGGCAAGATTTCAGCCGGAATCCAGATTTCTCAAGGTTGAACGAATGGATCCCCGACAGGATCACTCGGGGATGACGACCCTTGGACGGGCAGGTGAATAGTTACTATAGATTTTCCTTGACCCGGTACACTCCGTGGTGTGCTTCGGTATCAGCACGATGCTCCTTAAGATTGGCAGCAATCCCGGCGATCTGTCCTGACTGTTCGTTCAAGGTATTTTCAACCGACTCCAAACGGCGATCACTGCGTTGAACATGTTCTGCCATCATCTGTTGTCCTTCGGCAAGAAGTTCAAGTTTATGCCCGAGGGATTCTTCAAGGGTGCCGATGTGACGCGCCAGTATTTGTTCCATCTGCTCTAATGTTTGATGATCCATAAGGCTCCCTCTTCATTATTCTTGACTGTTCAGCTTTGTTTTGATCAGCGTTCATCATGAAAATCAGCGTCCCGATTGCTTTTGATCTTTGGACGCTGATTAACGCTGAAAAGTCGGATTTAAGATCCAAAGTAACGCTTTTAGTAGCGCAGAAAAGAATTAATGACGGAAATGGCGCATCGCCGTGAAGACCATCGTCATGCCGTGCTCGTCAGCCGCCGCGATCACCTCTTCATCACGGATCGAGCCGCCGGGCTGGATCACCGCGACAATGCCGGCGGCGGCGGCGTTGTCGATGCCGTCACGAAAGGGGAAGAACGCGTCGGAGGCCATTACCGCCCCGTTTACTTCCAGCTTGGCATGCTCGGCTTTGATCGCCGCGATCCGGGCCGAGTTGACCCGGCTCATCTGCCCGGCACCAACCCCGATCGTCATACCGTTTTTGCCGTAAACAATGGCGTTCGACTTGACAAACTTCGCCACCCGCCAGGTAAAGAGCAGATCGCGCATTTCTTCCTCGGTCGGTTGACGTTTGGTGACGACCTTGAGTTCGGCGGTCAGGGACAGATCGGCCCCCTGCACCAGCAGTCCGCCGTTGACCCGTTTCAGATCCAGACGTGCCACCGACTCGGCGGGCCACTCACCACACTCCAGCAGGCGAACGTTCTTCTTCGCGGCGATGATCTGTGCAACCCCGGCGGCCACCGTCGGAGCAATAATAACTTCGACAAACTGCTGATCGACAATCGCCTGGCCGGTCGCCACATCGAGCTCCCGGTTAACCGCGATAATCCCGCCAAAAGCCGATTCGGGGTCGGTACTGAAAGCCCGCTGATAGGCATCGAGCAAGGTGTCCCCATAGGCGACGCCGCACGGATTGGCGTGCTTGACAATCACGCAGGCGGGAGCCTCGGTGAACTGTTTGACACACTCCAGCGCGCCGTCGGTGTCGGCGATATTGTTGTAGGAGAGTTCCTTGCCCTGCAACTGGCGGGCGGTGGCAATCGACGCCTCGGCGACATTCTTTTCGATATAAAAAGCCGCCTGCTGATGGGGGTTCTCACCGTAACGCATCGTTTGCGCCTTGTGGTATTGAAAGGTCAGAGCAGGCGGAAAGTCGTGCGACTCGGCATCGATCTTGCGCCCGAGCCAGTTGGAGATGGCACCGTCGTAGGCGGCGGTGTGCTGGTAAACCTTGACCGCGAGGGCAAAGTTGGTCGCTTCGGAAAGTGCGCCGTCATTGGCCTTCATCTCGGCCAGCACCCGGGCATAATCGGCATGATCGACCACCACCGTGACGAAGCGGTTGTTCTTCGCAGCGCTACGCAGCATCGTCGGGCCACCGATATCGATATTTTCGATGGCATCTTCCAGCGAACACCCTTCCCTGGCGACGGTCGCTGCGAAGGGATAGAGATTGACCACCACCATGTCGATCGCTTCGATACCGTGATTCGCCATTGCCGCCAGATGCTCGGGGTTGTCGCGCAACGCCAGCAATCCACCATGAACCTTCGGGTGCAGCGTTTTAACCCGCCCGTCCATCATCTCCGGAAAACCGGTAAAGTCGGATACATCCTTGACCGCCAGACCACTGTCGCGCAGCAATTTGGCGGTGCCCCCGGTGGAGAGGATTTCGACTCCATAATGCTGCAATTCCCGAGCAAAATCGACCAGCCCGGTCTTATCCGAAACACTGATCAGTGCACGTTTGATAATCGCCATAATGTTTTATCCTTCTGCGTGAAATTGGTTGTGGGTGCATGTCGTCAGGACGCTGATTTTCATAATCTACGCTGATCAAGATCAAACAAAAGCAACAAGGGTTAAGCTTGTGCCTTTTCAGCGTTTATCAGCGTCCTATCAGCTTTTCGAGCAAACCTTTAATGGGACGCTGATTTACATGATTAACGCTGATCAAAGCCAAAGCAAAAACCAAAAGGGTTAAGCCTTTGACCCTGAATCCGCCTTTTCAGCGTTTATCAGCGTCCTATCAGCTTTTCGAGTATTGTCAAAAGCTTTACGTCTCACCTCTGGATCTGGCCCAAAATTAAGCAACAGTCCAACTTCAATATCCGTCGCTCTTAAATAGTTCAAAAGTTGTGCTTCATGCTCTGGCATAAGACTTCTGACGGCCTTAATCTCGATAAGAATCTTATCTTCAACCATCAAATCGCTGAAATACTCACCCACTATATGCCCCGCATAATACACCGCAATCGGGAATTGCTGAGCGACCAACATATCTCTCGACTTCAGTTCGAGTGCCAAGGCATTTTCATAAACCTTTTCAAGAAATCCATACCCCAAACTGTTATAAACAATGTAAAAGCAGCAAATAATCGATTCAGTTAACGAAGAATACTTTCGATCTTCCATTTCCCCTCCACGGCTAAAAAACAAAATCCTTCTATAGGACGCTGATTTACATGATCTACGCTGATCAAGATCAAAACAAAAGAGTTAAGCCTTTGGCTTAAATCCGCCTTTTCAGCGTTTATCAGCGTCCTATTAGATGTTTGAGAAAAACCTTTTTTATGGGACGCTAATTTTCACAATTTGCGCTGGTCAGACAAAATCGAGATTGTTCAGAAAAACCCGCTCAAAAGCGGGCGTTCCGGATAGCGGCAAGGGGCGCAACTGCTGCGCCAGCGTGGTCACGTCAGCCATTGCGGACGTGCGCAAAAATCGTTCGACCCCACCCAGGGCGCCCGCCGCTGCAAAAGAGATTTTTTTTAACATGGGTTCCGGCAGCATCGCAACCTTTTTCAGGCTCTCGGTCGACAGGGAAAAGCCGAAGGCGCCGGTCATGATGACCGCGGCTACATCCTCCGCAGCCATCCCGGCCTTATCCAACAGACAGAGTGTCCCGGCGCGAATCGCCCCGCGCGCCAGTTGAAAGGCGCGTACATCGTCCTGCGTCACCAGCAGATCACAGCAGGCGTCACGATAAAGCCGGATGGCCTGACCGGTGGCGGTCGGCACCAGATAGCGAGCCAGGTTCGACGGCACTTCATCCGCCGTGACGATCCGCCCGTCGCGGGTGAGCAGCCCCTCTTCGAGCGCTGTCCCGAGCGCCGCGACCAGGCCACTGCCACTCACGCCGCGCGGCGCGCCGCCGCCGCAAACGGTCAATTGCCAGTGATCAGCGCAGCTATCAACTGCGGTAATCGCACCGTTGGTTGCGGTCATCCCGCAGGAAATTTCGCCCCCCTCAAAAGCGGGACCGGCGGCAACCGAGGTGGTCAGCCAGCGACCATCATGATAAAGAGCCATCTCGCCATTGGTGCCGATGTCGATAAAGAATGTTTTATCAACGACGTCGGAACACCCGTAAATAAAGGCGACCAGGTCCCCGCCAACGTAACCGGAAACCAGCGGAAAGAGATAGAGTGGCACCGGCAGGTTGAGGCGCAGTGCTGACGCGTCGACGGTGCGCCCCAGCAGGTCGGCCGGACGATGCGGCGGGAAGAGCAGCCGCCGTACCGGTTGGCGCAGCAGCAGGGCGCAGATCGCCGGATTACCGCAAGCGGCGGCGGCGCTGATCGCGGTGGACGGCAGTTGCGCCGTATCCAGCAGGGTGGCGACCAGCGTATTCAATCCATCAACCAGGGCCGACTGCAAAGCCTCTGCCTGCCCCTTCGCGGCCTGTTCCATGCGCCGGATCACGTCGGCCCCGAAGTGGCGCTGCGGGTTGGATATTTTCAGCTCGGCCAGCACCTTCCCGGCCGGGGTCAGCAGACGACCGGCGAGGGTTGTGGTGCCCATATCGAGCGCCAGGGATGTTTTCGGCAACCTATTTTCAAAAGTCACTCTGATTTTCTTTCAAGAAGAGCAAACGACGCGTTTTTTATATATATATTATAGTTCTGCGCAATATATTTCCCCAAGGAGGTTAAAAACAATGGAGAATAATCCCACAATACCCATCGACACATATTTTCGTCCAAAAGATCTTCTGCCTTTGTCAATTGTTCCTGCGTATTAATTGGATAAACCAATATATCGTAAGGAGTTGGATTATGCGCATTCAAGGAAAAATAAAAAAAGGCCAGATACCTGTAGGCAAAAAACTGTTCTCCCAAGCGCACCCTCTCACTCAAAAAGTCTGTAATCTCTCGAAAATCTCGAGCCTCATTCTCGTAAGAAAAATGCATTTCCCCCATCGGGGTAGAAACTGACGTTTGTTGAGAAAAAAAAGCCAGCATTGAAAATCCTGTTGCGGTGATAAAAAAAACCACCAGCATGAAAGAAATAACTGTGGATACTGCCTTCTCGAAAAGACCTTTTCTCATAAGGGTCCGCAAATACACCAGAAGGAGTAGCCCGGAAACTGCAGAATAAACCAATGTCGTCTCATGTATCCGATGAAAAGAAGACAAATAAATAGCTAGAAAAAAAAACACCAGCAATGAGGTATTAACATTCTCTCTCAGAAAATTTGAACGCCATACTTTTACCAACAAAAATACAGAGAAGACCGGGAGAAAATGAATGACAACCCTCCCAACGTAGCCAACATTCCAAATCAACAATTTAAACACTGCACTTGGGGTAAAAATAAAGTTATCAAAAGAGTTGATATTTTTGAAATTGAGAAGTAAATCACTGAAAATCGTCGCCCCACGGTGGGCACTTATTGTATTATAGTGAAGTAAATTATAAATAAATAAATCGTAAAAAACCTCATAAAATCCAACCATAAATGAAAAATAAATTATAAATGGCAATAAAAAGCTGAGCACCCCATACCAAAAAAAATAAAGCCGGACACGTTCACGAGCCTGGCTTAAATAAAGAATGGCAACTGTTGCAAAAAAAATCCACAATAGCCCCTTATGTTGTAATGTGAACGCAGCACATCCTGCCGTAACACCAGAAAAATAGTATTGAACTTTACAAGAAATACCATGCCCATCTTTTAGAAGAAGAAATAAACTCATCAAGCAAAACGCAAGAGACAACCAATGGTGACTGGCAATAAACCAATAGGGCCCACCAAAAAAAGCAGCAAAGGAAATCAACAATAAATAAGAGTTAAAACTATCAATTTTAAGCCGTTTTAGAATTAACACAGAGGCTATCAGGCTGATTGCCATTGAGACAAAAGCGCTGAGTCTTAGAGTTATAAAACTGACTCCAAAAATCTTAAAAAAAATGGCAATCCAGTAAGATTCTCCTGGGGCAAGTCCTGTGAAAAAATCTTTAAAAGGAATTTCACCACGAATTATCCTCAATGCACTTTGAGCAATTACTCCCTCGTCTCCTAACGAAGTCAGGGGATGAACCTCCAGCATTTGAGGCAACCACAGCAACATAACGATTCCGACTAAACCAACTTCAAACCAGAAGCGCTGCTTTTTTATCAAAATTATACACGAATCCATAAAAACCTCTCTGAGGCAAGCCATCGCCAACTTTTTACGGCACTTTCAATCCCTCAGCGACCACCACCCGCGGCACCCGTTTACTGATCGCGCAGAACACTTCATAGCTGATCGTACCAATCCTGGCGGCCCACTCGTCGCCGCTGATGATTTCATCGCCATCACGCCCCAGCAGGGTGACCTGCTCACCTACGGCAACATCGACAACAGCGGTGACATCGAGCAGAATCCAGTCCATACAGATGGTGCCGACCACCGTGACCCGCTCCCCTCGCAACAGCGCCTGACCGTTCGTCAGGCGGCGATTATAGCCATCGGCATAGCCGATGGGAATCGCCGCCAGCACCGTTTCACGGGGGGCGACAAAGTGATGCCCGTAGGACACGCCGGTGCCCGCCGGAATCGTTTTCAAGCGGGCGATCTGCGACCGTACATTCATCACCGGTTGCAGCTCCAGATGCGGTGCGAAGGCAGCGCCCGGCAACCCGCCATAGAGGGTGATCCCCGGTCGCACCAGATTACATTCGGGAATTGCGCGGGAAAAGAGCGCCGCGCTGTTGCTGAAATGGATATAGGTCGGGGCATAGCCCGCCGCCCTGATCGCCGCCAGCGCTTGACGAAAAATGTCTTCCTGCCGGGCAGAAACCGGCGAATCCGGTTCATCGGCCAGCGCAAAGTGGCTCAGCACGCCGTCGAGACGCACCTGCGCCAGGGGCGCAAGACCGGCCAGCAACCTGGCGAGATCGGTCGGCAGCAGGCCGAGACGGCTCATGCCGGTGTCAATTTTGAGGTGAAACGGAAGGACCCGGCCCAGTCTGCGCCCTTCCTCGTCCAGCCGCCGAATCGACGCCAGATCGGAGAGGCAGGGGATAATCGCTCCGCTCGCCAACGCCGCTTCCTGCCCGACAAAGGTCTCGCCGAGGAGCAGAATCGGCGTGGTAATCCCCGCGTCGCGCAATTCCTGCGCTTCTTCGAGCAGGGCCACGCCGAGCAGATCGATGCCGAAGGTGCCCAGCGCCCTGGCCACGGCGACCGCGCCATGGCCATAGGCATCCGCCTTGACCACCGCCAGAACCGCGCACCCGGCGCGAGCGCGAATCTGCAAATAATTATGGTGCAAGGCGGCCAGGTCAATCACGGCGTAGGTAGGGCGACACAAAGACATGCAATCATTCTCCGCACAGCGGTTAAAAAAATCATCAGGACGCTGATTTTCATGATGAACGCTGATTATAAGACCAAAACTTTCTGTCAAGGTTATTCGGGACTCCGTCAGGTCGTGAAAAACCCGATTTCGATCCCGGTAGCGATAGCGATTTGGACAAAAAAACAACCTCAACCAAGCGTTCCCAAAAACACTCAACCGCTCAATCAAACAATCGGGATCGCAGTTGCCGTACCTCCAAAAAAAAGGGTTTAATCCTTTGACCCTAAATCCGCCTTTTCAGCGTTCATCAGCGTCCTATTAGCTTTTCGAGCAAATCTTTAATGGGACGCTGATTTTCATGATCTTCGCTGATCAAGACCTCTTAACGCTGCAAAATCGGGGGCGTCACCCTCCCCTCAATCCCCTCCCATCAAGGGAGGGGAGGCAAAAATCAAATTGTGCAGTAACTCATTACAAAGAGAGATTTCTACCATGTGACGAATAATCCTGTAAAGGGCTATCTGGGCCAATTTTACGACAATTCGGTTGACAGCGAAGGGGAGTATCGTCTAGGTTATCCTCTTTGGAGGTACGACAATGTGTATGGATCAAGGTGCTTTTGTACTGCTCAGTGGCGATGAAGAAATCGCTCTCGAAAATGTTGCTTCTTTGTTGCCCACGGCAACCGGGCTGAAACTGGTTGACCTGTTTGGCAAAACGCGTGAAGTTACCGGCCAGCTGGAAGAGATTGATCTGCTGAACCGGCGCATTGTGCTCACCGCCTAAGCGCGCCAAACCTACAATTATAGATACCGCTAGGGGAGTCACAGACTGAGAGTTTCCACCCTGGAAACGACCCTTGGAACCTGATCCGGATGATACCGGCGGAGGGAAGCGGCGATCATTTGCGGCAACGATGACTCGCCTTTCCATTTAGGATTGGCGAGTTTTTATGTGGGGCATGTCATCACGATGCAGAAGATCAACGGCCTTTATCTGATTACCAACGAGCAACGTGGCACCGCGCTCCTTTCGACTGTGGCGCGCGCACTGAAAAGTGGCGTCCGCGTACTGCAATACCGCCCCAAGCATATTCCTGCTGCCGAGAAACGTTCAACGGCGCATTCGCTGCGCAAACTCTGTACCGAGCAGCAAGTGATCTTCATCATCAACGATGACCCGGCCTTGGCGCATGAGGTCGATGCCGACGGGGTTCATCTCGGGCAACAGGACGGCTCGATCGCCGAGGCCCGTCAGCTGCTCGGGCCGGGGAAAATTATCGGCCGCTCCACCCGTGACGCGGCCATGGCGCTCGCGGCAGAGGCGGAAGGCGCTGACTATATCGGTTTCGGCAGTATCTACGCGACCGGCACCAAAACCGACGCGGTTCAGGTTGGGCCGGACGGGCTGCGGCAGGTTCGTCAGGCCGTCGCGCTGCCGCTCGTTGCCATCGGCGGGATTGATGCCAGCGGCATCGATGCGGTCATTGACGCCGGGGCGGACGCGGCGGCGGTGGTCTCGGCGGTGATGAGCGATCCCCAGCCGCAACTGGCGGCGGCAGAGTTGGCGCTGCGCTTTAATCGGCGCCTCCCCTTCCCTCGCGGGCGGGTATTGACCATTGCCGGTTCCGACTCCGGCGGCGGAGCGGGCATTCAGGCCGACCTGAAAACCGTCACCTTGCTCGGCAGTTATGGTATGAGTGCGCTGACCGCGCTGACCGCCCAGAACACCCTCGGCGTCCACGGTATTTATCCGGTGCCGCCCTCTTTCGTCGCCGCCCAGATCGACGCGGTTGTGGACGATATCGGTGTCGATGTCATCAAGACCGGCATGCTGCACTCTGCCGAGCTGGTCGCGCTGGTGGCGGATCAACTTGAGCAGCGCGGACTCCTCGCCGTCGTCGATCCGGTGATGATTGCCAAGGGAGGCTCGGCGCTACTGAATGACAACGCCATCGCTACCGTGCGTGACCAGCTGCTGCCACAGGCCTATCTGCTGACCCCGAATATTCCGGAAGCGGAAGCACTGAGCGGACGACGCATCGTCAGCGAAGCGGACATGCTTGCCGCTGCCATCGACTTGCGCCGCCTTGGTGCGCGTCATGTCCTGCTCAAAGGGGGGCACCTGGCGGGGGACCCGGTCGATCTGCTCTTGACCGCCGCCGGACTGACGCGGCTGCCGGGGGAGCGCATCGTCACCCGCAATACCCACGGCACCGGCTGCAGCTACGCTGCCGCCATCGCCACGTTGCTGGCGCAGGGGCAGTCTCTGCCCCAGGCGGTCCAACAGGCCAAACACTTTATTCATCGTGCCATCAGCACCGCCCGGCCCCTCGGCGTTGGACACGGACCGGTTAATCACTATCAAGCGGCCCGCGAATTGTGACATTCATAAAGAAACCTTTTATAGTGTTGGGACGCTGATTAACGCTGAAAGAACGGATTGAGGGTCAAAGGCTTAAACTTTTTTTTGGAGGTGCGGCAACTGCGGGAACGATTTCGATAGCGATCCCGATCCCGATAGCGATTGTTCGACCGAGCGGTCAAGCGTCTCCTGAAACGCTTGGTTGAGGTTGTTTTTTTGTCCAAATCGAAATCGCTATCGGGATCGAAATCGGGTTTTTCACGCCGTAACGGAGCCCCGAATAACCTTGACAGAAAGTTTTGATCTTAATCAGCGTTCATCATGAAAATCAGCGTCCCAACAGCCTTTGACCTTTGGACGCCGATTAACGCTGAAAGAGCGGATTGAGGGTCAAAGGCTTAAACCTTGCTACTTTTTTCAGTCGGCTCGTAAACAACCCGCAGGATGTCGGTGAGCTTGCGAACCGCATCATTTCCGGACCCGACGCTAACCCCTCCAAACCTCCCCTTGACAAGGGAGGCTTCAAGGCTTCCCCCCAGTCAAGGGGGGACTGAGGGGGGTTAGATTTAGATGTTACGTTGCACAAGGGTAGCGTAACAATTAAAGGACTTAACTATGACCGAAATGGAATTCGCCCGCGAGGGTAAAATCACCGATCTGATGCGTGAAGCGGCCCGTTACGAAAACGTCTCTGCCGAGACGATCCGTGACGGCATCGCCGCCGGCACGATCATTATCAGCCGCAATAAAAAACGCGCCAACGGCAAAGCCCTGGCGGTTGGTAAAGGGTTGCGCACCAAGGTCAACGCCAATATCGGCACCAGCAAGGATGACACCAGCATCGACAAGGAGCTGGAAAAAGCGCAGGTGGCGGTCGCTGCCGGGGCTGACGCGATCATGGATCTGTCGACCGGGGGCCCGGTCGATGAAATTCGCGCTGCCATCATCAGCCAGACCGATGCCTGTATCGGCTCGGTCCCTCTTTATCAGGCGGCGCTTGACACCGTCAACCGGCAGAAAAAGGCGATTGTCGATATGAGTGTCGACGATATCTTTGCCGGGGTGATCAAACATCTCGATGACGGGGTTGATTTCATCACCGTGCATTGCGGCGTCACGCTGGAAACGGTCGCGCGGATGAAGAACGAGGGGCGACTGATGGATGTCGTCTCGCGCGGCGGCTCCTTCACCGTCGAGTGGATGCTGCATAATCGGCAGCAGAACCCGCTCTTTGAGCAATTTGACCGGCTCCTCGAAATCACCCGCGTCTACGACGCCACCCTCTCCCTCGGCGACGGTTTCCGCCCCGGCTGCATCGCCGACGCCACCGACCGTGCCCAGATTCAGGAGTTGATCATCCTCGGCGAGCTGACCCAGCGGGCCTGGAAAGCGGGGGTACAGGTGATGATCGAAGGACCGGGACATGTCCCGCTGAACCAGATCGAAGCCAACATCCAGCTCCAGAAGCGGCTCTGCCACGGCGCGCCGTTCTATGTCCTCGGCCCACTGGTCACCGACATCGCGCCGGGCTACGACCACATCACCTGCGCCATCGGCGGCACCCTCGCCGCCGCCGCCGGAGCCGATTTCCTCTGCTACGTCACCCCCAGCGAGCACCTGCGTCTGCCGACGGTTGAAGACGTCCATGAGGGGGTCATGGCCAGCCGTATCGCCGCCCATGCCGGCGACATCGTCAAAGGCGTGCCCGGCGCCATCGAAAAAGATATCGCCATGGCCAAATGCCGCAAGCAGCTCGACTGGGAAGGCCAGTTCAAGCTCGCCCTTGACCCGGCCAAAGCCAGACGCTTGCGGGCTGAATCAGGGGTCGATGAAGAGCACGGCGCCTGCACCATGTGCGGCGAGTTCTGCGCCTACAAGGTGATGAATGCACGGGATGAGGCAATCATTGTAAAGGGATAGCAAATGAACACCGCTACTGAAAACCATCGATTTTTTTTGCTCGCATACTGGCTCTTCACCGCCGCCCTGCTGGTCTTTCTGGCACTCTATGCCTTTCGTCCAATAGCCGATCCCGATTTCTGGTGGCACCTGAAAAGTGGTGAGGTCATGTGGCTGAACAAGGGGCTGCTGCACCATGACCCCTTTACCTACACCGCCGACAGCACTGTCACGCTGCGCGAAAAATTGATTTTGCAGGGGTACTGGTTATGGCAACTGCCGGCTTACGGCTTGTACCGTCTGGCGCAGTTCAATGGCATTTTTGTTCTCAATTTTGCCACGCTGCTGGCCATGGCCGGGGTGGTGGGGTGGCAGTTACGCCAACGCGGTGTGAGCCTCATTGTGGCTGCCCCGTTGCTGACTCTCACCTTTGTACTGCTGAGTTACATCTACCCCATGGAACGACCTCAAGTCGTTTCTTTTTTATGCGCGGCGATTCTGCTATCTCTTTTAAGCAGGGTGCAAGAGGGAGAGAAACTGGGGTGGCCGTTACCACTGACAATGCTGTTGTGGGCCAATATGCACGGCGCATTTATTGTCGGTGCTTTCCTGATCACGCTGTTTGCCGCCGGAGCCCTATTTCAATACCGAAATGAACGAAACACACTCCGCCACATTATTTTGTGGACAGCACTGGCGTTGTTGGCTTCGCTGCTCAACCCAAACGGGATAGGCACTTATCACGCGGCAATTAAATTCTACAATGCCCCCTTAATGAGCGCCGTGCGTGAATATCAAAGCACCCTGACAGTGTTCAACGAAGGGGACAGTCACTATGCCATTTTGTGGTTGCTGATTGGTCTCTACGGTGTCGGCAAGTTGTTGTCACGACGTTTTTACTGGCCTGAAATTTTTATTGCACTTTTTTTAGCCTGGTTTTCTGTGGTTCATGTTCGCAACGTGGCTTTTTTTTCTTTAGCCTTGCTTCCGGCAACAGGTGCGGATCTTCACCACTGGTTAAATCGCCTGTCAAATAACAGCGAAAAGACCCATTTGTGGCGTGTATTGCTCGCTCTCGCCGTACTCGGATCAGTTGCCGGCCTGGGTATTCGCGGGGGGGAATTAAAGCAGGAGAAAGCTCTTCAGGGGGTTGTCAGCTCATGGTTTCCGACCGCTGCGGTTGATTTTATCGAGCGCTCGTCATTGCGTGGAAACATGTTGAATAATTACGATTTTGGCGGCTATTTGCTGTGGCGTTTTTATCCGGAACGAAAGGTTTTTATTGACGGCAGGGGGATGAAACCTGAGATCTATGAAGACTGGAAAGCAATCTCTTCGGCATCACTGGACGATGGGTCTGCGGGCAAAAAAGAATACGAGGAACTGCTTGACCAGTATGAAATTGATTTTGTCGTTCAGCCACTATCACTCCTTTTTTCCGGTCGCATAACCCCGTTGGTCAAGTTTTTGCTTAACAAGCCGGACTGGTCTCCGGTCTATGTTGACGCACAGTCCTATGTGCTGGTGCGGGCATCAGAAAAAAACCGGCAGGTTATTGATCGTTTTGCGTTTGACAAAAAACAGTTCGTCGAAAAGATTATTGCTTATTTGCAGTATCAAACATACGCCCAGCCTGACAATGTTCTGCCCCGGGTGGCATTGGCTGAAATGCTGATTTTTTTCGGAGACTACGATCAGGCCCAGAGGCAAATCGATACTATTCGTCGGTTGCAGCCGAAAAACCCGGAAATACCCAAGCTGGTGAATCAACTGAATATCTTGAAAGGGTAATCAGTCAACACCACTTTCTTTATCCGCCCCCAAGGATTGGAGCCAATAACCAAAATGGCAAAAAAAGTCGCAATTCTACAGTCCAATTATATCCCGTGGAAGGGGTATTTTGATATGATTGCCTCCGTCGATGAATTTATTCTTTACGACGACATGCAGTACACGCGTCGCGACTGGCGTAACCGCAACAAAATCAAGACCCCGCAGGGGCTGAAGTGGCTGACTGTGCCGGTCAAGGTCAAGGGGAAGTATCACCAGACGATTTACGAGACCGAGATTGATGGTGCCGACTGGGCGAAAGCACACTGGCAGTCGCTCGTCCTCAATTACCGTAAAGCACCTTATTTTGGTGACATCGCGGCATGGATTGAACCACTTTATGTCGCCCGTCACTACACCATGTTGTCGGAACTCAACCGGGTTTTTATTGAGGCCATCTGTTCTTATTTGGGGATTACAACAAAAATTACCGATTCACGGGATTATGCCCTGGCCGACGGCAAGACAGAGCGGCTGGTCAACCTGGTGTTACAGGCCGGGGGGACGGAATATGTGTCCGGCCCGGCAGCCAGGGATTATGTGGAAGACCGATTGTTTGCCGAAGCAGGGCTCAAGCTGAGCTGGTTCGACTATTCCGGGTACCCGGAATACCCTCAATTTTGGGGTGATTTTGAACACGGCGTGACAATTCTGGATCTGCTGTTTCATTGCGGCAAAGATTCATCACGCGCAATGAAATATGTCAACCGGAACCGCTGACGACAGCAGAATCCTGCACCATGATCGATAAAGACAAAATAACAAAGATTCAATATGTCGGCAGTGGCCTGTTCGTCCTGATGCTCGCGCTGACCTGGCTGTCGCGTCCGATTTATGACCCGGATTTTTTCTGGCATCTCAAAACGGGGGAATGGATCTGGCAACACAGAGCACTCCCTGTCCCGGATCCATTTTCTTTTACGACCTCACCGGAACTGGGCTGGCCGCGAATTTTTACCCTGAACGGCTACTGGCTGGGACAAATAATCTATCACGGACTGTATGCGCTGTGCGACTGGTGGGGAATCTTTGCGTTGCGTTTCGCGCTGGTTACCTCCCTTGCGGCAATTTTTTATTTTTTCCGCCAGGGCGGGCGCCTTGTCTGGTCTTGTTGTGCCGCGCTGACAATCCTGTTGTTGGTTGAATCTTACCCGGTGGAACGCCCACAGTTTTTCTCCTTCGTTTTTTTTGCCGGACTCTACCTCTACCTCGATCGGCTGTTTTCAAAAGGACAGTCACCACAAGGGAAGCAGGCCGTGATCGGCGTCACGTTGCTGATGCTGGTCTGGGCCAATATCCACGGCGGCGTCATTTTGGGGCAGGGGTTGCTGCTTCTGGTCATGATTTTTGCATGTTGGAGAAGGTTCCCCGGTGGGTCACGGGTGCCGCCCCTTAAAAATCCGCTCCGGCTGTGGTTGATCGCCCTGGCAGGACTGGCGGCGACGGTGTTCAATCCCAACGGTCTCAAGCTGTTTATTGTGTTGTTTGAGATCGCCGGTAAAGACCGTCTTTTCGTTGCCGCCAACGAGGAATACGCCTCACTGTTCCAGTTATGGCAGGAGCACACCGAACCGGCGTTTTACCTCTACGTCCTGGTCATACTGCTGACCCTGAATGGACTGGTCAGAAATCTTGGAACGACGCACCCGTTCCGCATTTTCGTGATCTGCGGTACCCTGATCCAGGCAGTGATATCGCTGCGTTATATGCCGTTCTTTTTATGTGCCGCGCTGCCTGCCGTTGCTTCAGGACTGACCGGGGTGACCGTTGCTCCACATCTCGCCCGAGTCGCCATGCCGGTGATAGTGTTGTGCACCCTGCTGGTTTTTGGTCGCAACGAGATGAGTAACCTTCAGCTGATTCGTCAGGAAGGATTTGTCTCTACCGAGCACTTTCCGGTCGCCTTGACAACGCGTATCAAACCGCTGGCACTGTCCGGACGATTGTACGCTCCTGACGAGTGGGGCGGTTACCTGATGTGGCAACTCGGGCCGGCCATGCAGTTGATGTGGGACGGGAGAATGCTTGATGAAGGGGTCATTCGCGATGCCCTTGCCGCTGAAATGACCGGGATGGTGATCAACGGACGACCAATATGGCAATCGGTCTTCGAAAAATACCGGATTGACTGCGCATTGCTGCCGATGCGCGACGAAAATGGCCCCAACCGTCTGGCGATGGCCCTGTATCGCGCGCCGACCTGGTCGCCGCTGGCGGCGGATCGGCAGGCTGTCCTGTTTACAAGAAAGTGACGTTTTATGTCGATTTTAGATAGCCGTTGCGTGACCAGGGTAAATATGATGAAACTTTCCATCGTCGCCACACTCTACAACTCGGCGCGCTACATCGACGAGTTCTGCCAGCGAGCTGCCGACGCCGCCCGGCAACTGGTCGGTGACGACTTCGAGATTGTGTTGGTCAACGACGGTTCACCGGACAACAGTGTCGATGTGGCGATCTCCCTGTGCGACCGGCTCCCTTTCCTGCGGGTGGTCGACCTGTCGCGCAACTTCGGTCATCACAAGGCGATGATGGCCGGGCTCACCCATGCCCGGGGGGAGCGGGTCTTCCTGATCGATGTTGATCTGGAAGAATCCCCGGAATGGCTGCTGGATTTCGCGACACAGATGGAACAAGAGCAGTGCGATGTCGTTTACGGAGTACAGAAGCGTCGCAAGGGGGGCTGGTTCGAACGCTGGAGCGGTGATTTATACTACCGGCTGATCGACCTTTTGCTGAATTTTGCCCACCCGCGCAACATCACCACTGCGCGCCTGATGAACCTGAGTTATGTCGAAGCACTGCTGCTGCACGGCGAACGTGAGATTGTCATCTCCGGGTTGTGGTATATTACGGGATTCAAGCAGACAGAACACATCGTTGAAAAGAAATCGACCAGCAAGTCGACCTACAGCCTGATTCACAAATTTTCGCATCTGGTTAATGTGGTCACCTCATTCAGCAGCAAACCGCTGATCGCGATCTTCTTTTCCGGCATGACAATTTTTTCCTGTTCTCTGGTCTATGCAGCCTACCTCGTGTTCATACGACTGTTCCTGTCCCTCCCCGTAGATGGGTGGACTTCAATCATGGTGTCGGTCTGGCTGCTCGGCGGACTGACTATTCTGTTCGTCGGGGTGATCGGAATCTATCTTTCCAAGGTGTTCGCCGAAACCAAGCAGCGCCCGCTGTTTATCGTCAAGGATGTTTATGATGGCCATAAAAACAAAAATTGATTCAAGCTATACACAATTTTACGCAGACCGTAAGCACCGCAAGGTCTATCCGACCGAGTTCGTGGTGCGCACCTTTCTGTCCAGTTATCCGAACCTGAATTTTCGCAAGCCTCAACCTGACGACTCGGTGCTTGATGTCGCCTTTGGCGATGGCCGTAATACGGTATTTCTCGGTGATCTGGGCTTGCAGGTTGCCGGTATTGAAATCACCGAGGATATCGTGACACAGACGGGGAAAAGATTGGCCGAAATGGGTTATCATCCCGACCTGCGGGTCGGTCGCAACAGTCGGATTCCCTTTGCCGCTGAAACCTTCGACTACATTCTGGCCTGCCATTGCTGCTACTATTGTGATGAAGGGGAGACTCTGATTGACAATCTCAGAGAGTATCACCGGGTTCTCAAACCCGGCGGTGCAGTCGTCGCCTCGGTGGCCGATCGGAAGTCGTACATTTTCCAGGGTGCGCAACCTCTGACGGATGGGACCATGCGTATCAGCAACGACCCCTATCGCAACCGGGAAGGCTACCGGCTGCACGGGTTTTCGACAGAAGAAGAGATTGAGCACTACTGCTCCGATCTTTTTAAAAATTTTTCTTTTGGCCACGCAGATAATGACTACTATGGCATCCGGGAGCAGGTGTTTTGGATGGTTTGCGAGAAGAAGTAAAGGATTATGACGGTGAACATAAAAAATTACAGATGCCCTGAATGTCAGGGGAATTTTGTCAAAGAGTCCAAAGGCGTGCGGTGCGAGAACAACCATTATTTCCCTTTTGCCCTCGACGGCAAGGTTCCGGTGTTTGCCTGTGAGCACGATGAA